>CAMVGT010000009.1 GCA_947167125.1 uncultured Erysipelotrichaceae bacterium | reverse complement strand
TGAACGCTCAAATCTTATTATTCAGTTTTGGTTACTCAGCGATAAACGGGAATTTGCCGTTCTATTTCATAAAGTAGATAAATTTTCCTTCAGCCCATTCAAGGACACTCTCATATGACACGCCATCTGCAGGCAGATAATACTCTGTATTGATCTGTAAGTAGTCTTTGTGAAAAGAAACTATGATTTCATCGGTTCCTGTCACTTTCTCAGCGGGATTAAAGACAATACGATATATCCAGTCCTCTTCATCGTCAGCAGGTTCCAAAGGAGATGCTTGTATTTTCAGATCAGCAAAAGAACGAAGTGATGCAATCTCACTATCGACATAAGTGCTGGTCCCTTCTGGTAATTCCATCTTTGCAGCCGGGCTCTCTTTAATCTTATCGAACACTGTCTTTTCCTTGCTTGAAGTACAAGCTGCAAGCGAAATAACTATCATAACGGCAAGAAATCCTGCGATAATCCTTATTCGTTTCTGCATTTTCTTTCCTCCCCCACAAACGCGAATTTGTCACATTCTTTTTCGTATATCTGCGGTGTCCTGAACTGCTCTCGGCAGCCATTCTGCACTCACATAGTCGAGAGGAATAACCAATTCTTGTATACTGTCTTCCTGATGCGGCCGTTTGATATCCTCAGGTAAATAATCCAATCCTACTTCTCGCAAGCTTAACACGCTGTCATGGATCCAACCGACAGCCTGCCCGTCGCAATAGAGGCAATAGCAGCCGAACATCTTTTTTGTTTTTACATCTAAAGTCTTAAGACCGTTCAGCCATGTCTGAACGATGCTCTCTTCTTCTAAAGCCATTTTCTTACCTCATTAAAGCCCGATTTCGCTATATCTGTTTTTCTTGTTTTTTATCATGCTGATGATATGCAATGAACTGCCAAGAGCTACACATCCAAGCGTCGATATCAGACCCCAATTCGATTTGGGCTCTCCAACGATTGATATCACGATAAGTATCAGACCTACCACACCAAGTACAGCGCTGATAATTAAAAGCATTATATTTGTTTCTTTTTTCATTTCTGCCCCCCTGTAATGAATTTAGCAAGTTCCGATTTTACGCTCTGTTTCTCTTTACGGAATCTCTGGCTGATTCAGCTTCTTCTTTTGAAGCATACAGCCTTGATTCCCTGACTCTGGTTCCTCCGTCAGAATCTGTCCATTTGATTGTATAGAATCCTCCGGAGTACTTCAGTACCTTAGCTTCTTTGATCCAATTGACAGAAGAGATCAGATAAACTGTCTGATCAACCTGAAATCTGCCTTGAGCCATATCTGATCCCTGCCTTTCTGTAATTGATTATCCCATACCTGTGTGAAACAAATATGTAATTCCATTTTACCCTTTTACGGTTTCGATTACACCTCTAAGAATCTGGAATATAAGTGCGAAGCCTCCGATGATTCCTCCCAACACAACATCCAAAGCAACTACTCCGACCGTGCCGGCAAGATCATACTTATGCGGCACAAGCCAAAGAAACATCCTTCGGATACCGAACGGTACTCCGATGCAGATCCACATCAGGAGTATGTTCAGCTGATTGTCTTTGTAATAGACGGGACGGAACAACATCGCTAACAGTACTGCCAGAGTTACAGGCAGCACTACGCTTCGCAGAAAGATCTTCATTCTGCGCATGTTTCCTCCTTAAATCGATCATTAGTCTCATTTGTGGGCTAAACAAAATAGGACTAAGCTTCAAAAACCCTTTATTTGCCGAGCCTTTTGAATTTAGTCCTATTATTCCATACGCATCAAGAATCAGTAAATCAAAGGCCCGGAAATAGCGGTAGAGCTGATGGGTTGTGCAGATGATCAGATCCCCATCCGTTTCTGAAGTATGCCCGCCGCAGACCGCAATGACCTTTGCATGGGGAAAATACTGGGAAAGGCGCTCTCTTAATTCCAGGACCACCTGGCGGCGGGGAATCGCAAAGCAGACTTTCTTTCCCTGCTTCATCATTTTTCCGATGCTTTCCGCGACCAGCTCTGTCTTGCCTGCTCCGCATACACAGTTCAAAAGGACATCGGTTTCATCAATCAGCCCTGCGCAGTCATGAGAAATCACAGCCTGCGCCTTTGTCAAAGGATATTCCAGCATGTATTCGCCGCTTCCTTCCTGAACCGGAGAAAGAGAAGCAGGCTCTCCTTCCTCCTCCACCATTGCGGCGCCGAAGGAAATGCAGCGGCGGCAGTACCATCCCCTGCTGCCGTGATAGAAATAGCTTTCATCTGTATTAAGACATCTTGCACAGCGCATAAAAGAACCTCCTGCTTATTTATTGGCATGAAAATCCAGATATCTGCGGACAAAATTTAATGGGTCAGTTCTTTCCGAGACACTTTTAAACTTTTCCAACATCTATTAGAATGGATTCATATTTACCCGGGATACCTATCCTGATGAACAGCATTGTCTGCACAATGTGAAAAGATATAAAGCTTGAGGATCGTTATGAGATTGAAAAAATGGGTGATCATCACACCGGTCGTACTGCTGCTGGCAGCAGGCGGCGGCTACTTCGGCTATACGAAGTATCAGGAATATCTGGCGGAGCAGGCCAGACTGGAAGAAGAAAAGAAACGCGAAACATTATATGTCTCTTCCGAAGAAAGAACAGTCGACATCGTAAAGCGCGAAGGGGAAGGTTCTCTGACTCTGGTCAGAGGAACACCGGTTGAAACGCGTGTTGTGCCGCTGATTGTCAAGGAAAATGAAGAAGACAAGGATGAGGTCGGAAAAGAATACCGTCTGGTGTTCATCGATGGCGAAGAATATCTGATGACGGATGAGCAGCTCTGCAGCGATCCCAAAGACGCGGTCAAGGAAAAATCCGGATATCTGAATCTGCCTGCAGTTCTTTACAAGGACGCAAGCGGCCCGGCAATCGCTTCCCAGACCGAAAAAGGACAGGAAGCGGAAATCATCGGATTCGGACAGATTCTGAGTGATGGAAGCGTTGACAGGTATCTCGTCAATGTCGGTGACAAGCAGGGATATGTACGCAGCGAATATCTCGTCCGCAGTCAGGAGGATATCGTTGATACAGTCGCTGACTTCCAGTATGAAAGAGAAGATCTCTATGGCGGCGGAAATGCCTACACGCTGGATTATCCGGTTCTGGAAAAAGGAAATTTCCCGGACAATAAAATGCCGAGGGAATGCCGCACTCTCTATCTGAACAAGGCATGTATCGAATATATCGATGATTATATCGAAATCGCGCAGAACAGCGATGTCAACGCGTTCATCATTGACGTCAAGGAAAGCGATGGCCCGGCGTATGAATCGCCGGTCATCAAGGAATACAGTCCTTCCTCCTATGAATATGCGTTCAACACATTCGATGATTACAAGGCAGCCATCCAGAAATGCAAAGATGCCGGCATCTATGTCATCGGACGCATTGTCACATTCAAAGATGATTTATATGCGGAAGACCATCCGGAAAGTGTTCTGGTTGATAAAGCTTCCGGAACGCCTTACATGCTGGCAAGTGCCTACTGGCCTTCCCCTTACCAGAGATCCGTCTGGGAATACAATGTCCGACTTGCGATTGAAGCTGCCGAGGAAATGGGATTCAATGAAATCAATTTCGACTACATCCGTTTCCCGGACAGAATCGATCTTGTCATTGACAGCATTGATTTCAGAAATGATTACAATGAAACAATGGCGCAGGCAATCAACCGCTTTATGTTCTATGTCCGTGATGAACTTCACGAAAGAAATGTCTATTTCTCCGCCGATGTCTTCGGCGAAACGTCCAATGATTACGTATGCGCCTATGGTCAGTACTGGCCGATGATGTCCAATATCGCCGATGTCATGTGCGCAATGCCGTATCCGGATCACTTCGCGATTCATGACTACGGAATTCCGCAGGCTGTCTGGGAAGTTCCGTACACCCTTCTGAACTACTGGGGCATGTATGTTGTCGAGCGCCAGAACGAAACACCGAGTCCGGCAAAAGTCAGAACCTGGATCCAGGGATTTGACACCACATGGCAGGAGCCGCAGGTGGAATACACCGTCGATAAGATCAATGAACAGATCGAAGGTCTCTATGTCAACGGACTGGATGACGGCTATATGGTCTGGAACGCTCCTTCCGAGCTTTACCGTTATTGGGCATATGTGCCTGCCTTCCACGAAAGAATCACCGAATAGCATCCCGAATAAAAGGATCTTCCCAATCAAAATCAGGAAGATCCTTTCTTTTTGTCTGTTTTTTGATCCTATCTGCAGTTTTCCAGCACTTCAGTAAGGATTTTATAGGATCTGTCAAAGGACGCAAGATCCAGCTTTTCATCCGGTGTATGTTCGCCTTCTGCGATCGGACCGTATGTGATGATATCCATATCCGGAATCAGGCCTTTGAAAATACCTGTTTCAAGGCCGCCGTGCGTTGCCCGCTCAATCAGCTGCTTTCCTCTTCTCGCAAGAACATCCCGCAGTACTTCGCGCAGTTCTGAATTTGCGGAGAAATTCCAGCCGGAATAGCGTTCGCCGATGCAGACTTCAAATCCATAGACAGAACCGAGCAGTTCAAGCTGTGAAATGAGTGTATCGGTGTGCGATGTGATCGCAGAGCGGATCAGATCTTCAATGATGAAACGGTCATCTTCTGTAATCACCACACCCGCATTCAGCGAAGAAACAGTCAAGCCGTCAAGCTTCAGTGAGCGGTGCATCAGGCCGTTGGGCATCAGATACATATAATCGACGATATGACCGCTGATTTCACCAGTGATGCGGCATTCTTCACTGCCGCTTTCTTCAAGTTCGACTCTGAAACCGGGATCGCTGAATTCAAGTTCCTCTTTGATCGCGGCTTCTGTCTTCCTGATGGAAGCTTCAATTTTTTCATAAGGAGCTGAGGAAACAAATGTCACATCCGCTTCACGGGGAATGGCATTGTATTTCAGACCGCCATTGAATCTGACCAGACAGAAATCAATTCCGTTCAGTTTCATTTCCTTCAGGATTCTTGCCGCAAGGATATTGGAGTTTCCTCTTTCAAGATGAATCAGTCCGCCGGAATGTCCGCCGAGCAGCCCGCGGATTCCGAATGTATATGCGGGCAGATCATTGGCTTCCTTCTGCAGTCTGCAGATAATCTGTGCCCTTGCGCCGCCGGCGGAGCTGACTGTGGTTTCGACTTCACCGCCGCTGTCGAGATTGATCAGTTTCTTTCCATGGAAATCTTCCGCTTTCAGACTGGAAGCTCCGATCAGGCCGATCTCCTCCATTGTTGTGAAGATGCACTGAATCGGCGGATGTTTGAGATCCGGATCATCCAGGATTGCCAGCATATATGCCGCTCCGCTGCCGTCATCCGCACCGAGTGTGGTGCCTCTAGCATGAAGCCATCCTTCTTCATCCACATATAAGTCAAGGGGATCCTTATCAAAATCATGGCCGGAATCCTTGTTCTTTTCATTGACCATATCAATATGCGCCTGCAGGATCACCGGTGCGCAGTCTTCATAGCCCGGGCTTGCCGGTTTATCAACCAGCACATTGAAAACCTCATCCTGTCTGCAGGCATAGCCATGCGCTTTCGCAAAGCTGACAATATAATCGCTGAGCGCCTTTTCATTCCGGCTGCCATGGGGGATTTTTGTGATTTCATTGAAGTAGTAACAATGTCTTTTTGAAAGATCAAATTCCATATTTATCTGCTCCGTTTCTTTTCCATATTATAAGTCAGACACACCGTCATCTTCTGAATGACGATTCAGAAGAAATTTCCTGTATACAAAAGAACCTGCCTGCAGCAGATTCTTCGTTGATGATTAAAGATCTTCCGGTACCGTGATCTTGATATTGGCATATGAGCCTTCTACAGCTTTGACACGCGCTGAAGAATACCGCTCGACAAGGGAAGTATCATCCGTTCCCGTAAAGCCCTCTTCTGCGGCTTTGCGCATGCATTCAACAAGAAGCTCTGTCCTGAAGGCCTGCGGAGTCTGTGCATTCATCAATGTATTGCGGTCCGGGGTTTCAGTAATATAGCCGTCTGTTACAACCTTGATCGTATCCTTGCATGGAACACAGAGCAGAGCGGCATCTTCTGTTTCCAGTGCCTTCTTCAGCCTCTCAAGGCTTTCTCTGTCCAGAAAAGGTCTTGCGCCGTCATGAATCATCACAGCTTCTCCGATCACTGTATTGAGTCCGTTGGATACACTCTGCTGTCTTGTTTCCCCGCCGCGGGCAAGTGTGATCTTTCCGGGCCATCTTCCTTTGACATTGTGATAATAATCCTGCGCATCTGTCACAACCGTGATCTGCACGCAGTCCTCATCATTCAGGAAAATATCCATTGCGTGTTCAAGGATCGTTCTTCCGTCATCGAGACGCGCGTAAACCTTATTATAGCCAAGCTTCATTCTCTGCCCTTTTCCGGCAGCCACAATTACCGTACTGTATTTCATATCGCATATCCTTTGATGAAATAATCATAATACAAAAAACGCGGTCCCGGTTACGAGATCACGTTTCCAATCAGTCCGTATGAAATAATTGTCATAATCACTGCCGCAAGGAAGATTCCAAGCAGGATGGATATGGAAGCTTTTTTGAGATCCATATCAAACAGTGCAGCCACAAGGCTTCCGGTCCAGGCACCGGTTCCCGGCAGAGGGATGCCGACAAACAGCATCAGTCCGGCAAAACCGTAGCGGTCGATCTTCGGTTTGTTTTTCTCCGCTTTTCTGATCAGCCATTCCGCAGCACCGGACATATGATGATCCGCCATCCAGTGAATCACCGATTTGATCAGAAGGAGAATAAACGGAATCGGAACGATGTTTCCGAATACACACCAGAAAATGCCTTCCCACATCGGAATGCCGAGCATTCTGGCAAGAATCAGTCCGCCTCTTTCTTCAATCAGAGGAATCATACTGACAAGGAATACAGACAGTTTGGGAGACAGCGGCACATGCGCCGCCCACCATGCGATAAATGTTTCAACCATTTCCGTACCTCCTTCATTTCCCGTCCGTTACTTTATCACAGCTTCGCCCTGCCCGTAAATCACAGGCACACAGAATCTTTATAAAAGCCTGATTTCCGGCCCAAAAAGATCTCAAAAAATTAGTTGAAAAATTTCTAAAAAATTTTGATTTTCTTGTTGACAGGAGAATGGGTGGTTGGTATTATATTAAGGCAGTCGATGAGATGGGCCTGTAGCTCAGGTGGTTAGAGCGCACCCCTGATAAGGGTGAGGTCGTTGGTTCAAGTCCATTCAGGCCCACCATTTCATTAGATTGGCATATGGGGTTATAGCTCAGCTGGGAGAGCACCTGCTTTGCAAGCAGGGGGTCAGGAGTTCGATCCTCCTTAGCTCCACCATATCAAAAGAGAACGAAAGTTCTCTTTTTTTGTATTTACAGAAGTATTGATTCATGAGGATTCAGATCATTTCCGGCAGCTTTGCTGGTGAGCATATTTTCATTTCACACAGCACAGCCGGCCTTTCAATAAGCAGCGAATTAACAATATCAGCTGCACAAAAGAAAGTATCCGAACAATACAGTCGAAGAAACAAAGCCAAATGTCCATGCGAGCTTTACGATGCGGGAAATTTGCAGAGTATTTAAAAACCGGAATTCATCCGGTTCATAATTCGTCATATTTATCGTTTCTGGAATGAGTGAACATTTTCTCCCATCGTCCATTCAAGCACACCGTCTTTATATGTAAACGGATCCTCATATCCATCATAGGAGATTGTTTTCTTATCCGTATCATATGTCAGTTCAATCGTCTGATACATAAATTCATATACGCCGGTGCCGTCTTCCTTCAGTGTCAGAACACCTGTGATTCCCTGATCCGCAGCATACCATGTTTCAGGTTCTTTTCCTTCTGCAGCAGGTTCATGCATAGAAACCAGATCATATTCCCCTGCAAGTGCTTCACCCGTCACATTGGAACTGCTGCAGCCTGCAGCTGTCAGCAGAACAAGAACCAGAACAAGAGAAAATAAATGTGATAATAATTTCTTCATAATGTAACTCCCGATATTGGTTTGACTGAAACGGGTGAAGGCAGGTTCAGGCAGGACCTGCCTTCTTTCCGTTTTGAATCCTTTTCTCTGAAAAGCCGCCCGCATTTCTGCGGACGGCTTTCTAATCCTTCCGAATGATTAACTCAGAAACAGATTATTTGGCGTATCTGTACAGGAAGGTAACGATGTGTTCTCTGAGGCATTCGAGCTTCGGACCGAATCCGCCGGCATGTGAGCCTGTGGAGTAGCCCTTAGCGATACCGTTTTCGTTAGCCCAGAGAGTTGCCTTGTAGTAGTAGTCGGACGCTGTGACATCATTGAACGGGTTCACTGTTGTCTTCGGTGCCGGCTGACCAGCAAATCTGTACAGGAATGTAACTGCATGTTCTCTTAAGCAAGTGTCATCCGGCTTGAAGGTACCATCTTTGTAGCCCTTTGTAATGCCGTTTTCAGCTGCCCAGAGGACTGCCTTGTAGTAGTACTGGTTGGACTTGACATCCGGGAATGTCTTCGCGTTAGCGGAAGGTTCAGGCTTGCCTGCCATTCTCCAGAGGAAGGTAACCATCTGAGCTCTTGTGCATCCTTCATCAGGTCTGAAGGTGTTGTCTTCAGCATAACCCTTAGTGATGCCGTTGTCTCTTGCCCAGTATACTGCATCGTAGTAGTACTTGGACTCGTCTCTGACGTCGACGAATCTGTCGTCTTCTACTG
Source organism: uncultured Erysipelotrichaceae bacterium (assembly GCA_947167125.1). Taxonomy (GTDB): domain Bacteria; phylum Bacillota_I; class Bacilli_A; order Erysipelotrichales; family Erysipelotrichaceae; genus Bulleidia. The sequence goes on along the minus strand of CAMVGT010000009.1, from coordinate 46,372 downwards.
TCCAGAGGTAATCCTTAGCGAAGATCGAGAAGGATTCTCTCCAAACGCCCCAGTCGTGTGCACCGCCGAGTACATCCGGTTCATCAGTTCCGTTGTTGAAGCTGATTCCGAGATCCTTCAGCAGGTTAGCGAGATCGACTGTCTTACCCGGTCCTACAGGCTTGCTCTGATAGTAAGCCATATCGACTGCACCAGCGGAGAGGTAGATAACCTTCTTAGCGAGTTCATCTACATCAGCAGCGTCAATGATGTTGGAGCCGGAGAATGCGCCGTAGTATCCGAACAGTGCAGGATACTTCAGCATGATTGTGGATGTTGTCATGGAACCCATGGACAGACCGCAGAGAGCTCTGTCTTCAGCTCTGCCGGATACGGAGTAGTTCTTTTCCATATACGGGAAGATAGCTTCTTCGAAGTTCTTAGCGATTGTATCGAAGTTCCAGCCGAAGTATGTGTTGTCCATTGTGACAGCGATTGTAGGTTCTACTTCGCCGTCAGCGATCAGGTTGTCGAGGATGTTCGGTACAGCACCGATTGTCATCCATTCATTTTCCTGTCCGCCGCCGCCATGGCTTACATAGACAACTTTGTAAGTGTTGGCTTCATCATAGTCCTTCGGCAGATAGACACCGAGGTACTGAGTTGTGCCGTCAACTGCCTTGTACGGAACGAACTCATAGGAACCCTTCTGGTCATCTGTTCTCTCATAGATGTATTCCTGACCAGCTGTTGTATCATCAGCAGAACCGACGTATACAAGGCTGTGACCTGCGTCATGGCCGTTTGCCGGGTTAGCTTCAGGCATATTTGCAGGGTCTTTGATTGTCTTCTTGGAACCGTCTGCATAGTAGACTGTGTAGTCATAGTAGTAGAGGTTGCCAGGGAGATCGAGAGCGAGTTCGAAGTGTTCATCACTTGTCTGGCTCAGTACATAAACTGCTGTGTCGCCGTTGATACCATAGCCGGTGTTGAACATGCCTTCTTCATAGTGATAAGCATCGTAGTTGTGCATATGAGAGTTGTCGCCGGCTGCGTCGTAGCCTTCAACTTCGTCCCACTTGTACCACTGCATGTTACCCTGAACAGTAACCTTAACAGCATTTCTAGCATCATCGTCTTCATAGACGAATGTGACTGTCTTGCCGTCAACGTTTGCGCCAGGTTCGGACTCTTCATACTCAACGTTAGCTGCCTTATCAGCATCACTCCACAGATACTTGGAAGCGAATGTGGAGAGCAGATCCGGCCAGCAGAACCAGTTGTGGGCATCGTTGGTGTAGTACATATCATCAGACCAGTCGAGTCCGGCTTCTGCAGCCTTCGCGATCAGTCCAGGATATCCGCCGTTACCGAAGTCCATCTTACCGGCACCGAGCATGACTGTCGGATAATCGTTATTCGGAACACTCTTGACATCGAGGTTGCCGTTTGTTGCGGACCAGATACCGATATAGCCGAACTGGTCAGCAGCGTATGTGTAGATATTTGTTGCAGTCAGGCCGCCCATGGAGAGACCAGCGAATGCTCTGTCCTTAGCGTCCTTGGATGCGTTGTAGTTTTCTTCCATGTACGGGAAGAGGTGATACTGCAGGTTGTCACGGATGTTGTCGTAGTTCCAGCCGAGTTCTGTGTTGTTCATGGAAACAACGATTGTCGGCTCAACTTCGCCATTGGCAATTGCGTTATCGAAGATGTTCTTGACTGCGCCTACTGTCGGCCAATCCATTTCGTTTCCGCCGCCGCCGTGAGAGATGTAGAGAACAGGGTATGTCTTCGAGCTGTCATAGCCATAAGGCAGATAGACAACGATCGGAGCTTCATCGCCCTTGACGTTGGTGTACATCTTGTATTCGTATGTACCGACCTTTTCGTCTTCTCTCGGATATGTACGGCCCATTTCGCCCAGAGCATCTTCAGGAGTACCTGTCCAGAATACGCACCAGCCGGAGTTGTTGCCGTTGTTCGGGTTCAGTGTATAAGGATTTGTCGGGTCTTCAACCTTAGTTGTGACGCCGTCCTTAGTGATGTTGTAAGCATAGAACCACTGGTCTGCAGGCAGAGGCAGTGATACTGTCCATACGCCGTCAATGACTTCTTCAAGTTCATATTCGAGCTGGCCCTTTCCGGTAACCGGATCGTAGCCATACGGATACATGACATCTTCATCAGCAGCAGCCTGGTAAGCATCCTTAACCTTGATACCGCCTGTGTAGCCTGTCAGATATCTGTCGCCTTCTTCTTCAGTGAAGAACTGGAAGCCGCCGAATACTGTGACTTTGTCGAGGTCTTCATCTGTCTTGTAGACGAATGTAGCGATGTAGCCGGAGTTGGAGTCTTCATCAGGATTCTCTGTGACATAGACACCAGCTTCTGTCTGATTCATTCTGTTCTGCTTAGCGAGCCATTCCCACTCATTTTCGCCGCATTCATCGCAATAGCATTCGTTATTGTCGAAGTATACCCAGCTCCAATGTGTGTCATAGACATAGTCGCTTCCGTCTTCTGTCAGATCATTGAATCTGCCTGTTGTGTCATGGACATCTTCAAATGCGGACAGGTGGACGTTTTCATTTCCTGCAGCCTTGAGTCTTTCGATCAGAGCTTCAGTTGTGTTCTTGTAGTTGACTGTGCCGTCATTGATGCAGTGTGTGAACCAGATCGGCAGATTTGCGATGTTGTTGATCTGTTCATCAGATACCTGGCTGCTTGTGGAAGCCGGGCAGACAGGATATGCAGCAGCGAAGAGATCAGCTCTTGCATAAACCATGTTCATTGTCTGGCCGCCGCCCATGGAGCATCCGCCGACGATGACTCTGTTCGGGTCAATGTCAGGATTTTCCGCAACGAGCTTTTCGATCAGTTCGATCTTGCCGTTGACAATGTTGCCTCTGCCGGAAGCAGGAGTCTGCGGTACTAATACGTAAGCACCTTCGAACAGTGCCTGGAATTCTTCTCCGTTCAGAGCTGTAACTTCGTTGCCGAGCAGAGCGATACGAGGATCGCTTCCTCTTTCACCGACACCGTGGTTCCAGATGATCAGAGCGTTCTTCTTGTCATCTTCTTCCGGAGCGTAGAGTCCGTAAGGAATTACCATTCCGTCTTTAGCTGTGAATGTGCTGTATTCATAGCCATCCAGCTGCGGGATCAGAACATCTTCGTTTTCAACGTCTTTCACATCGAAGGATGTGTTGACAGCGATACCTGTGACCTTCTGACCGTCAGCTGTGTTGATCTCCTGACCGTCTGTGATATTCACGAACAGTTCATACGGATCAGCCCAGCTGTTTGTCCATGTCTGCATCGACCAGAGAATCGGGTTGCCTTCTCTCGGAGTAATTCTCAGTTCGACTGTGACATATTCGGAAGCTTCGTCAACCTTGTTGCCTTCTGCATCGGATGTGTAAGCCTTGAGAACTGTACGTCCTGTAGCTTTGCCGCCGCTGAACGCATTTGTAACTGTGAAGTCATCTCTTGCGACGGATTCCGGATCGATTTCCTTTGTGAGGTGGAGGATCGCACGGTCAACGCCTGCGCCCCAGTCATCGCCTGTGATACGGATCTTCTGAGTGCCTCTGATTGTCAGGCCTGCACCTTCCGGTACTTCAGCGAGCCACTCCCACTCATTTTCGCCGTGTTCGTCACAGATGTTAGAGTTGTTGTCGAAGTAGATCCAGCTCCAATGTCCTGCATAGACATAAGGATTGCCGTCCGCATCAACGAATCTGCCTGTTGTGTCATGGACATCTTCCCACTGTGTCTTGTGGACGTCTGCGCCAGCTTCAACGAGTCTGTTGTATGTCGGGATGGATGTTGCTGTAGGATCTACAGTTGTGTCTGCGTCTGCGAATGTGAACCAGATGCCCGTGCCGCCCTCAGCCAGTGCCTTGATCTGTTCATCAGTGATGAATTTATCAGCGAATGCTTCGCAGATCGGGAATGCCTTATAGAAGTAATCCGGATGCTTCAGGATCATTTCCATTGTCATGTAGCCGCCGTTGGAGCAGCCGCCGATAATGACTCTGTTCGGGTCAATATCGAGATGAGAATCTACATAATTCTGAATGAATTCGAAGAGAGCATCAGCATATACGGAACCCTTGTCGCCGCTCTGATATGCGCCTGTGCCATCGTCCATCCACATTGTCGGAGCCTGCGGTGTAACCACATAAGCGCCGCCGAACAGGCTCTGGAATTCTTCGCCTGCAAATGCTGTTACTTCGTTGCCGAGCAGATCGATGTAGTTATCGTTCTTGCCCTTATTTGTGCCTTCGCCTGCACCGTGCAGCCAGATAACAAGAGCCTTGTCCTGTCCGCCGTCTTTCGGAACGAATTCGCCGTAGACGATCGGTGTCTTGTCGGAAGCTGTGAATGTATCCTGATTGAACTTGTCAGCAACTTCGGATACCCACATGTCATTGTCATAGAAGTCAATGTCTGTGTCAGCTGTCAGTTCAGCCTTCTTGCCTTCTGTTGTGACCTGTGCATTTACTTTCAGGTTATACTGGTCAACCCATCTGTTGAAACCGGTGCCGAGTTCATAGAAGAACGGGGAACCTTCGCTCGGGGAAATGTACATAACAACTGCTACATATTCGCCGCCTTCGAGTTTGTTTCCGTTTTCATCGGATGCGTAAACATCGAGAACCTTACGTTCTGCAGTCTGTGTTGTCGGTACTCCGCCGGCAGCCCAGTTCGGAACTTCCTTGGTTTCTACAACTTTGAAGTTTGCAGGGATCAGGCTTTCAGCATCGATCGGAGCATCAGTCTTGATAACTGTCTTTTCAACTGCAGGACCCCAGTCATCGCCGGTAACGACAACAGTCTGTGTGCCGGTTACTTCAACTGCAGGTTCATAGTCAACAGCCCAGTTCCAGATGTGCTTTCCATCTGCTGCTTCAGGGTTGTTTCTCAGTGTGTAGATCCATGACCAGTGGTCACTGTACTTAACTTCTGTTAAAACACCGTCCTGATCGTAGTCTTCAGCGAACTTCAGTTTGCCGCCGAGTCTCTTTTCGCCGGAGATACCGGTTACTTCACCCAGGTCGAATGTTTCATACAGGGAGAGCTTGTACTTGCCGTCTGTTGTTTCATATGTTGTGAAGCCGGAAGCGATTCCTGCTGTTCCTTCATATGTCTTTTCAGTTACGACACTCTCGTCAGTGATCAGGTTCCAGATTCTCTTGGAGCAGAGTTCAGGATCGACGGAGCTGTCTGTTTCACCCTGAACCAGCCAGATCGCTGTCTTGGAATCCTTGATGGATGCGATTTCAGAATCTGTCGGGATTGCTGTTGTTGTATCTGAACGTGCGTTTGCAGCATCGAGCGCAGGGCAGTTGATCATTGCAGCCTTGAACAGGTCAGGGTAAGCGATGATCATTCTGGTGGACATGAATCCGCCAGCGGATGCGCCGGACAGATATACTTCATCCGGATTGATTCCGTTTTCAGCAATTACAGCCTGGATTTCGTTATAAACCGGAGCCAGAAGTCCGTCTTTGATAGCGAAATACCACATGTTCGGTGCCTGGAATGCCATAACGCTGGCATCACCGAAGACTTCCTGAGCCTCGGATACCCAAGCAGCACCGCCTCTGTTAGCGAGGATCTGTGCAACGTTATTGTTTGTGTCTTTTGTCGGGAAGTCGCCTTCGCCATTGCCATGGAAGAAGACGATCAGCTTATCATTTGTTCCCTTGTGGAACTGATAGTTGATTTCATCCTGGACATTTTCAAACTTAGCGAGTTCTTCATTCTCAAGATCAGCCCAGCTTGTTGCTTCACTGAAATAGGAAGCTGTGAAGTCGAGAGCCTTGCCGTCAGCGAGAATTGTCTGCAGCGGCTTGTTCTGTTCGATTGTGAATGAAAGAATAGCGGGATAGTTTCTGCCTTCTGCAAGCCATGTCAGTACAGGAGCTGCTGTCTGGTCAAAATAGACCTTGACAGTTCCGCCGTCCACTTCGGTCTTAACGACAGGAAGCGGCTTCGATGCATCAAAATATGCATACGGCTGACCTTTGGCAGCGCCATAATCGACTGTCGATGTCATATATACACTGAATGTGTCTTTATCAAGGCCAGAGATTGTCTGATTACCGAAATCAATGGTCATTGAGTCAACATATTCACCTGCATCTGTTACAACACCTGCAAATGTGGCTTCATAAGCATCTGTAGTTTCCTCAGCTGTAATCTCTGCGTCTGCTTCGACTTCAGCTGCGGGTTCAGCTTCAGTTTCCTCGATTGCGATTTCTTCTGTTTCGGAAACTTCTTCGGCTGCTTCTTCAATAACGACTTCTTCTTCAGGAGCTGCTTCTTCTGCGTATGCAACTGTTCCTGAGGATGAGAAAGCCATCAGTGCAGCAACCATGCTGATTCCAATTTTCTTCAGATTTAACATGCTTTAGACTCCTCCAAAATTAAAACTAGAATTATGTAGTGGCGAAAAATCTTCAGGCAAGTAATTACAATCTGTCCCCCCTTTCTGCATTTGCCTGCTGATACAATACTACCATCGCAATGTAAGCGTTTACTTTGCCATATTACGGCCGTTGTTCAATTTTTTTGAACAATTATAAAATGATGTATGCTTACAGTACGTAGATAGATCTTGCTGATTCAATATTACCCCTTGATGCACATTCTGTGAACAGATCTGCAGAAAAAACCATCATAGACAGAATCCATTCATATGGATTGGATGCCGGATTAAAAAGGAATACATTTTCTTTCGGTGCAGACGGATCATTCGCCCGGCAGAGGTAATAGCGCTCTCCTCTGATCTTCCGGTAGGAGTCGGAAAACTGCGGCGCGCTTTCAGTTTTATAAACAAATTCCGTATAGGAATCTGAAGGCACAAGGAAAAGAATCTTCTTGTCTGCAGTGGCTGTTTCAAACAGATCCCCTGCTGTATTGAGATCGGAATTGGGAATATAGCGGGCATAGATGCCGAGAAGTCTCAGATAATAAATCAATGTATAAAAGATATCCCGGTAGCGGACTGTGCCGACAATCAGGAATTTATCGCTGTTCAATGCAGCTGCAGCCAGCCGCTTGATATCATTTTCATCCACTGCCCGGAAGGCATGCATCTTTTCCGACAGGCTTCTGCACATTTCCACATGGCGGCTGATCGCAAGATTCTTGACGCCGAATTCGGTCTGCAGTGAACGCTGAAAAGCGCTGAATCCGCCGGGGAGGCCGTAGGCAGAGAAAAAGGCCGAGACTGTTGACTTGGGACATCCGGTTGCCTTCGCAATCTCAGTCAGAGTAATTCTGTCCAGGCGCTCGATATTCATCAGAAGAAAGCACGCGATTTCATAATCGGCAGAGCCGTATTTCGCGCTTGCGTACAGATTCTCAATGTGTTCAACGATATACATATGATTATTTCCTGTATTCCATATAGTAGCGGTATTTCAGATATCTCATGATTTCGACAAATACCGCGTTGCTCGCTTCATCATCACCCGCAAAAGGAAGATGCAGAATCAGTCCTTCCTCACTCTCCGGAACGATTTCCTCATTTCCGGTAATCAGGATGACTTTTCTGAATCTGCTGCAGAGTTCCGTATATTCGCTGCGGCAGTAATTGATCAGCCTTCCCGTGAATGTGATCAGGATGATCACAGCCTCCGGGTCTTCATTTGGGACTTCCAGTTTTCTTGACAGCGGTGCATTATAAACGCATTTTCCCATTTCCAGCATATCTTCCTGATAATGGAAGGTCAGTGCTTCCGGAAATACTGCTCCGATCACAACCGTACGCGGCGCTGACGCGATCATTTCGTTGATCCGTCCGCATTCATCCTTGAACCGTTCAATGCTGAAATCCTGATTGTAATTGGAAATGCTGTTCAGAATCGCTTCAGCGTCTGTGATTTCCATATGATGTTCCAGCTGCGAGCGTCTGACGCTGCGGCTGGATACCATGAAGGCTTTCATATCATTGAACGACGAAAAACCGAGGCTCTTGCAGAAGCGGTTGACAGTCGATGTGTTGCAGAAGCTCTTCTGCGCCAGATCGGAAGCCTTCATATTTTTAAAATCCTGATATGAAAGCAGGATCTGTCTGACAATTTCCCCGGTTGTGTTATCCGTTCTGATGTTGTTGAGGATTGTAAGCAGGATGGATATTAATGTATTCATCGTACACCTATAATATGACAAATGTCATTTTCCCAGTGAAAATATATTAGCACAAGGATATGGAGAAAACAGATAAGTATTTCTAATAAACTGCTGTCTGTCAGTCCAGATTCAGCGAAGCAATCCTTGTTGCATCGGCCGCAATGACAAGGAAATCATCATCGTGCAGAACGGTATTGGCACTGATGTTGATATCGACACGCTTCTCATTTGCTTTTCGAAGTCCGATGACATTGACACCATACAGTTCCCGCAGATTCAGCTGCCGCAGTTCCCTTCCGCGCCAGAGTTCGGGTGTCACGATTTCCATGATTGCGAAGTCATCATTCATCTGGTAGATATCGCGGATCTTCGGATTCATCAATGAAATCGCAATTCTCTGCCCCATTTCATTTTCGGGTTCGATGACGGTATCCGCTCCGACCCGTTCCATGACATAGCCATAGCGGACACTGTTGGCTTTGGCGATGATATTCTTAATCCCGAGTTCCTTCAGATTCAGAATGGTTTCCACTGCATCTTCCATGTGCGAGCCGATCGCGACAATGACCGTATCCGCATCCTGCACACCTGCTTCTTTCAGCATTTCAATGTCCCTGGAATCTGCGCAGATCGCATTGGGTACGGTTTCCGCAAGCTCCTGAATGATGAGCATATCTTTGTCAATCGCAATCACGTCTCCGCCGGCATTTGCCATTGTTCTGGCAATCGACGCACCGAAATTTCCCATTCCGATGACTGCGAACAGATTTGAACTGGACTCTGACATATATTTTCCTCCCTAACCGATCATGATATCCGCATCCGGATATGTGACATGGGTAATGATTTTCTTTTCTTTCTGGAATGCCGTATAGATACTCAGCGGACCGAGTCTGCCGATAAACATCAGCATCATGATCACAAATCTGCCTCCCGTCGAAAGGGATGAAGTGATCCCGGCAGAAATGCCGACTGTTCCGATTGCCGAAAAAGCTTCAAAAACAAGCAGCAGCAGATCCTGCCCCGGTTCGAATACGGTCAGCAGAATCAGGGAAATGAACAATGTTGCAAGATACAGGTAAAGAACAACAAAAGCCTGTTTCAGCATTTCCGGTGAAATTCTCCTGTTTGAGATCATCGCATCATTCTGATTTCCCTTTAATGTATTGGAAGCAGTCGCCGACAGAACGGCGACTGTTGTTGTTTTCATACCGCCTGCGGTTCCGCCCGGGGAACCTCCGGTCAGCATGTAGAAACACATGATCATCAGCATCGGTCTGGTACAGCGGCCGAAATTCACTGTCGCAAAACCGGCTGTCCGCAGCGTCACGGACTGAAAGAGGCAGATCAGCATTCTGTCCAATCCGTCAAGACCGGCAATCGTGCCGCTGTTTTCGCTTTCAAAAACATAGAAGAGCACCGCACCGGAAAACAGAAGGGAAACTGTCATTTTCAGCACTGTTTTTGCATGAACGGAAAGATAGGTATGTCTGCGGACAATCCCGTTACCTTTGACAAATCTGGATTTCAGCAGATCATACAGTTCAAACCACACCACGAAACCAAGACCGCCGAAAATGATCAATGTCATGACCGTCAGATTGACCAGCGGATCTGCAGCGTACGCAAGAAGGCTGCTGGAGCCGATCGGATCAAATCCGGCATTGGTGAATGCGGAAACAGAGAGAAACAATGCATTGAAAAGGCCTGTTTTCAGCCCGTACACTTCCGTCATGCGGAAGCTGAGAAGAATGAATCCGGCCAGTTCAAAAACAAATGTATAGAGGAAAATCCGGCGGATATAGCGCGGTACATCATGAAGATTGCTTTTGCCTGAAGCTGCCGCGAAGAATTTCTTTTCCGACATTGCCATGCGCTTCCGTCTATTGGCAAGAAAGACAGCGACAACCGTCATCGGGCCGAGCCCGCCGAGTTCCATCAGAATGATCAGGATCACCTTTCCGAATGTGGTGTACTGCGTCGCAGCAGTCACTGTTGACAGTCCGGTCACACAGACTGCGCTGACAGCTGTAAACAGATGATTGATATAGGAGACATGTTCCGCCGCATTGGCAGGCGGTGTGCTCAGCAGCAGGGAACCGATGACAATCAGAACCGCAAAAGCCGCAATCAGAATTCTTCCAGGATGAGAAGAGCCGGTTATTTTTTCCATCAGCCTTTGCCTTCTTTTGAGAAAGCGGAAATTGTCATTCAGGCTGATTTCACCGGAATGATTGAAGAAATTCTTATGTTCCGATCTTTTTTCATCTTTTCTTTCACTCATATAATCCCCGGGTCATTCAATCAGACGGCTTTATTTTATCACAGCAGAGAATACATATAAAAGCCAGCCGGTTCAGGCTGGCTTACATCACTGATATGAACGATTATTCAATTCCGGCAATTTTCAGAACCTGTGCCACATCCCTGACCGGAATAATTTCAAGCTTTCCTTTGATTTCTTCAGGAACATCACGTAAATCTTCTTCATTTTCATACGGAATCAGAACAGTCTTCACACCTGCCCGTTCGGCTGCCATCAGTTTCTCAGGCAGGCCGCCGATCGGCATGACGAGAGAGCGCAGCGAGATTTCACCGGTCATTGCCAATGTCGGTCTGACCGGTTTCTGCGTCACCAGTGACGCAATCGCTGTCACAAGTGTAATACCGGCGGAAGGCCCGTCTTTTTTGACGGCCCCGCTTGGCACATGGATATGCAGGTCATTCTTTTCAAACAGTTCCGCTTTTTCAGGATAGAGACTGCGGACAATGGAGATTGCAATCTGGGCTGATTCTTTCATGACATCGCCAAGCTGACCGGTGACGGTGATCTTGCCGTTTCCTTTGGTGAACATCGTTTCAATGAAGAGAATTTCACCGCCGACCGGTGTCCAGGCAAGGCCTGTCACAATGCCTGCCCTTCCCGGTTCGCTGATTCTTTCATGATGAATCGGTCTGCCTTCCAGATAATCGCGCAGTGTATGCTCATCCACTTTGACACAGACGTCCGGATTCTTTGCGATCTCAACCGCGGCTGAGCGGCAGAGGGTTTCCATCACTTTCTTCAGGCCTCTGACGCCGCCTTCCATAGTGTAGTCTGAAATCGCTGTGCGGATCGCTTCATCGCTGACTTCCAGATGTTCACGGCTGATGCCGGTTTTCTCCATTGCCTTGGGAAGCAGATGCCGCTTTGCGATTTCAAATTTTTCAGCGATTGTATAGCCGTTGAAGCGGATCACTTCCATTCGGTCCAAAAGCGGCTGGGGGATGGTGTCGGTTGTATTGGCAGTGCAGATGAAGAGAACATCGGAAAGATCATACGGAACATTCATGTAATGGTCCGTAAACGTGCTGTTCTGTTCCGGATCCAGAACTTCCAGCAATGCGGAAGAAGGATCGCCGTTCAGGGAAACCGACAGTTTATCCACTTCATCCAGCACCATGACCGGATTGGAAACGCCGCTCTTGGCGATACCGTCCATGATTCTTCCCGGCATTGCGCCGATATAGGTTCTTCTGTGTCCGCGGATATCCGCTTCATCGCGTGAACCGCCGAGCGATACTCTGACATATTTGCGGTGTGTTGCCCTGGCGATGGACTGGCCGATACTGGTCTTGCCGGTACCGGGAGCACCGACAAACAGAAGGATTGAACCGGACTGTGTTTTCTTCAGATTCATGACTGCAATCTGCTGAATGATTCTCTTTTTGACCTGTTCGAGACCGAAATGGTCTTCTTCCAGCACCTGCTCCGCTTCTTCCAGATCAATCCGTTGCGGTTCGCTGTGTTCCCACTGCAGATTGGTAATGAAATCGAGATAGTCATACAGCATGCCGTATTCCGGACTGTTCTTGCCATCCTGCTTGAGACGGGAAAGAACCTTGTCCGCTTCCTTGCGGGCATCCGCGTTCATATGGCATTCCTGCACCTTGAGTTCAAGTCTGCGCAGGTCGGAAACATTTTCCGGATGCATCTCATCCAGTTCCTTCTGCAGATATTCCATCTGCTTGCGGATTGCCGATTCACGGTATGCGTTTTTGTATTCCTCATTCTGTGCGGACTGGGCTTCGCTGGTCACTTTCGCAAGTTCGAGATATTCAAACAGCACCTTCTCGATCTTTTCTGTTCTTGCCTTGCGGGAGTCTTCCGCCGCAAGCAGATATTTTTCTTCCGGCGTGATATTGATCCATAAGGAAACCATGCAGATGATTTCGGAAAGCGAACTGACCTGGTTCAGAAGCGGAATCACCTGATTGCCCCATGGATAGGACGCCAGGATTCTGCGCAGCGACTGCTTTGCGTCTTCCAGATGCGCCTTTTCCTCATTTGCGCCGATATCTTCAATATCCGGTCTGCGGAAAACATTGACGGAAAGACTGTGATCTGCCCTGACAGTTACATTTTCAACATTGACTCTCTGAACTGTATGGACCACAACCATATTCTGGATCGCGGTCTGGGCAACAAAGCCGACAACGCCGATCGGATAGAAGCTGTCTTCTGTAAATCTCTGTTCCTGTCTTTTCTGGAACAGGAACATCACCTTCTCGTTAGCGGAAGGAGATGAACTGGATGCCGAACGCATCCGGTCAAGAGGAAGGAAAATATTGGAATCAGGCAGAATGACCTGATTATATACAGGAATAATAATCATCGGGGATACCTCCTTTACCAAAACCTTGACAACTGTCAAGCTGATGGCTGTATCATCCCATTTAGTTTGACAACTGTCAAGTTTTTTGATTCAATGTGGGCAGGAAAGGGAGAAAGTATGTACCGAGGAAAAAACCGGACAGCGTGTACTTCACAGAAACAGATCGCCGAAGCGATGCTGGAACTGCTTGATGACTGCAGTTTCCAGTCCATTTCCGTTTCCTCCATCTGCAGGCGCGCTGATATTTCCAGACAGACTTTCTACTCTCTTTTTGAGTCCAAGGAAAATGTCATTCTTTATGAGCTGTCGGAAAGCTGTTCCTTTCAGCCCGATGCCGGATGCGGTTCGACACTGACTCTGCAGCAGCTTGCGCATAATTACAGCAGCTATCTGACCGAGCACAAGGTTTTCCTGACAAAGCTGGTCAACAACGGCATCATTCATTATATGTATGATCAGCAGTACCGCTCCCTGATTGAATGCGACTGCTTCATGGCTGATTCCAGCCGTGAGGACCGCTTCTTCACTGCTGATTTCCTGGCTTCCGGCATGACGTCGATTGCCCGTTCCTATATTCTCAGCGGCGCCGATGAAGATGAGGCCTATCTGGAAAACATGATCTGCAGTCTCTTCTCCGGTAAAATGATCCGCTGAAAGAAAAAATGAAAACGGACTGATTCTGCTGCTCTGGTGCAGCTGTTCAGTCCGTTTGTTTTTTAATGTCCGCTGACAGGCAGTGAAGCTGCTTTGGATGCCATTGCGAGCGCATCGGCCATCGTCTCGCATCCAGCAAGGAAACCGCTGGCATGGCAGAAGAGAGCCGTTTCAATTCCGGAAACTTTCCGCAGTTCTTCATTCCGCAATCCATGCCATTCAGCCGGAAGCGAATGACGGAATGATGTCCTGTCATCCGAATTGCTCAGAGCGCACTGTACATTCCATCCTCCGCGCAGCGCCGGAGAAACAACATACCAGATATCCTGTGCCTTCGGATTCCGGAACTGTCCGTATAAAACACCTTCCCATGGCGCAAACGGATCGAGAATCATGATGTGATCGGCTGAATAATCAATCGCCCTAAGTACATAATCTCTTCCGTCCAGGGAGGAAATGATGCTGTCGATGCGGTTGATCAGAATGTCTTTGGCATAGCTGACCGCATCGTCAAAGGCATCGTTCTGATCCATATCCGAATTCCAGGGCGGATTGAAATCCTTGATCACCTTGGAAACGGAAAATGCATTTTTGGAAAGAAATACAATTCTGGCCTTCTGATCATCCGTCACATTCGGCATCTTTGCCAGTTCCGCCGCAACCGGATCGAATCCGTTGTCTTCGGCATCGATTCCCAGGATCAGAGATGTTTCCAGTCTCTGATAAACCGATTCCATATAGCGCGGTTCACAATCCATAGCTTCAAGAATCTCGCGGTGGAATTTCTTCCAGACAAGTCCGCATGCGGCATAGGGAACATCCGTTCCCGGATGGGTGCCGTTTCTTTCTTTGTTTTCAACGGAGTGATGATCCAGTTCCCCTTCTCCGATATCAAATACGATCCAGTCGGGATCTTTCGGAACTTCCTGATCGCCGCCTCTGACCACGTTGATTTCATCCGCCATCAGCGACAGCATCGCTGCTGCGAATACATCATCCGCATGGAATATTCCGTTATGTGTAAACAGATTCAATTTACTTCTCATACTGCCTCCTGCACGCAAAAACGGACAGAGTCCGTCTGCTTAACCGATATATTTTCCGGATTTCGATGAAATCCGTTTTGTTTTCACTGCATACGCGATACCGCGCTTCATTCCCTGCACCACATTGGATCCCATTCTTGTATAACCGAGCAATGCGGCTGTCTGTCTTGCCAGATCATCATAGGAAAGCGTTTTGCCTGCGCAGATATATGCCGCCGCGTTGGCGATCTCAGCGTCAGGCACATACTGAACATCGCGGCATGTCAGATCATAATCGCCGAACAGTCTGAAGCCGCTGTACTTTTCCGGACTCTGAGTGCTTTTCCAGTAAACTCTGCCGGTTTTGTCTGTCTGAACATTCAGCTTCATCATGGACAGAATCGCTTCCATTTCCGGTTTGATTCTCGCTCCGGCTTTGTAGATACCGAAGCTGTTGATCACCCGCTTGATCAGAAGCCATTCGCATACCGGTGCTTCCTCCTGAATCACCGCCTTGATCCGCTTTTTGATTTCAGCGGTTAAGGAACCGTCCAGAAACTCTTCGGATGTTACTGCTGTATACGGCAGATCTGCCGCGCTGTATGTGATTCCGGAACGTGCAGCCATATGATCACTCTCCATCTTTATGATGATACGCTTCTTCCGCTTCAACAACCGGAAGAACGGTATTGAACGTATATGTTTTGTCCGTTTTGGTATCTGAAAGCTTTACCTCAATTGTCGCGCTTTCCAGCTTTGAAAGCAGTTTTCTGTATTTGTCTTCAGGGATTTTATACAGCGGCTGGGTGGCGGACATGAAATAGGAATGATCGCCATAGCCATCCTGATGACACGCGCTGAGAATCGTGTCGGTGCGGTAATAGATTCTCGATGTGTCAGCCTGGTATTTCAGCACATCATTCACAAATGCTTCATCATAGGTTCTCAGGTTCATGATGGAAAAATCCGATACGCGGTCTTTAACTTCGATATAGACGCCATAGCTGGTGATGTCGCCGTTTTTCACAGCGAAAATGCATCCGCGGTAAAGATCGGATGCTTTTTCCGGTTTCGAAGAACAGCCGCCGAACAGGAATGTCAGCAGCAGTGAAAGGATCATAACATGCTTTTTCATCGATTTTTTCCTGCAACTATTATATAGGAAAACTGTCTTCAAAGTCCCTGTTCTTTCACAAATGCATAGAAATCCTGCTCAGCTTTTTCATCAGCAGCACTGACAGATCCGACCGGCATCGCATAGAAAACCGCTTCTTCTTTTCCATCCAGTCTGAAAGCCTGATCGGAAACATCCGAATCGACTGCCGCGATTGCGCATCCGCCAAGTCCTGCCGCTGTACATGCAAGATACAGATTTTCCGTCACATGGCCTGCGTCCATCAGCATCGGCGCATGCGCATAGATTCCATATCGCCACTCCGCCCGATAGAAGACAGCACTGAAATAGAATACGGCACCGGCTTTGGCTGCCCAGGCCTGTCCGCATAAGGAATCTGATATAAACTGTTTCAGATCAACATCGCACGGAAGCTTTTCCAAAGCATGTTTCATCGGCAGATAATGATACAGTCCGCTTTCCAGATCTTCCATATTCAGCACAGCCAGATAGCATTCAAACGGATGCCTTGCGCCGCCGCTGGGAACAGTTCTGAGTGTTGCGTAAGCCTTTCCCCTGATTTCCCTGATTCCCTGCGCGCTCCAGAGCAGAAAGCTCAGCTGCAGAAGGTTCATCTTTTCCGGTGTATAAACGCGGTGCGATTTTCTTGTGCCGATGATTTTGAGGAAATCATTTTCAAGATTCAGATCTTCAAAATTCATCGGCAGTGAAATCATTTCTGTCCCCATCGGTTCCTTTACCAAAGGCGGCTGCGGCTTTTTCAGTTCCTGATCGGTTTCATATCCGTCATACTCTTCATTGAAAGCACGGATGAAATTCCTTCCGTTCTGTATTTTTTCCTGAATTGTTTTTTCGTCCATTTCATTCACCTTTAATCTTTGACCGTATTATACGGGAAGAATGAGAGGGTTGTGCTATAATTGCCCATGCATTATTTTGGAGCGAAAATGAAGAAAACGTTTTATACAGAAGCCGCATGGCTTGCCGGTGCCGTCTTCCTGGCACTTGGAACAGCACTCATGGAGCGGGCAGATTTCGGAATGTCATCCGTGGTCGCGCCGGCTTATATTCTCCACCTGAAACTTTCACAGATTTTCCCGTT
This sequence comes from uncultured Erysipelotrichaceae bacterium, assembly GCA_947167125.1. GTDB lineage: Bacteria > Bacillota_I > Bacilli_A > Erysipelotrichales > Erysipelotrichaceae > Bulleidia. The sequence continues at coordinate 29,674 of CAMVGT010000009.1, read as the reverse complement.
TTTCTCTTTCGGAATGGCGGAATATACACTGCAGGCAGTATTGCTTGTTCTGCTTGGGATCTTTATGGGAAGATTCAGGAAATCGTATCTGTTTTCCTTTATCACCGCATTTGTATACGGCACCATTCTGGATCTGATCATGATTCCTGTCGGAATGATTCCGGCTTCATCCTTTGTAATCAGGCTGATCCTGTATCTTTGCGGGATGGCGGTATGCGCGATCGGTGTTGCCTTCTATTTCCGCACATACATCACCCCTGCCGCATATGAGCTGACTGTAATGGAAGTCAGTTCAAAGCTGAAAGCGGATCAGGGAAAAACCAAGATTATCTATGATGTTGTCAGCTGTATCATCGCGGTGATTCTTTCCTTCCTGTTCTTCGGTTTCGGCCATTTTGAAGGCGTAAAGGCAGGAACGGTGATCTGTGCCTTCCTCAACGGCATCCTGATCAATTTCTTTTCGAGAATCATCGAACGGTTATTTGAATTCAAAGACGGTCTTGCGCTCAGAAAATATTTTGAAATCTGAACGGCTCTGGCCGTTTTTTCATTTTAAAAGCAGCCTTTCGGCTGCCTGTTTCATTTCACTGCTTCAAATGCCGCATCCAGCGCTGCGATCAGATCATCGATCTTTTCGATTCCGATCGAAAGACGGATGGTATTCGGTTTGATTCCCTGATCGAGAAGCTCTTCTTCACTGAGCTGGGAATGGGTGGTGCTTGCCGGATGGATCACAAGTGATTTGACATCGGCCACATTTGCCAGAAGTGAGAAGATCGGCAGATTGTCGATAAACTTCTTGGCTGTTTCCGCATCTCCTTTGATTTCAAATGTGAAGATGGAACCGCCTCCGTTCGGAAGATATTTTGCATAGAGCGGATGGCTTGGCTCACTGGCAAGCGAAGGATGATGAACTGCTTCCACCTGCGGATGAGACGCAAGATATTTAACAACAGCCAGTGCGTTTTCTGTATGGCGCTCAACGCGGAGGGAAAGAGTTTCGAGTCCCTGCAGGAAAAGGAATGCCGCAAATGGATTGACTGTCGCGCCGGTATCGCGCAGCAGAATTGCACGGATATATGTCACAAAGGCTGCCGGGCCGACCGCGTCCGCAAACGAAATGCCGTGATAGCTTGGATTCGGTTCGCTGATCCAGGGGTATTTTCCGGATGCCTTCCAGTCAAAATTGCCGGATTCCACAATCACGCCGCCGATTGCGGTTCCGTGTCCGTTGATAAACTTTGTCGCGGAATGGACGACAATGTCAGCACCGTATTCAATCGGTCTGATCAGCACCGGTGTCGCGAATGTCGAATCAATCACCAGCGGGATGCCATGGGCATGGGCTGTCTTTGCGACTGCTTCAATGTCGATCAGATTGGAATTGGGATTTCCGAGCGCTTCAATGAAAATCGCTTTTGTATTCTCCTGAATCGCATTTTCAAATGAACCTTCTTCATCCGGATCCACAAAGGTCGCAGTAATGCCGGCTGTCAGAGGCAGTGTATGGGCAAGCAGGTTGAATGTGCCGCCGTAAATTGTTTTTGCGGCCACAATGTGTTCACCTGCTTTGGCAAGAGCCTGGATTGTATATGTGATCGCCGCTGCGCCGGAAGCGGTCGCAAGCGCTGCCGATCCGCCTTCAAGAGCCGCGATTCTTTCTTCAAATACGCCTTCTGTCGGATTGGTCAGACGGCTGTAGATATTGCCCGGATCTTTCAGGGCGAAGCGGTCTGCCGCATGCTGGGCATTGTGGAATACATATGACGCTGTCGCGTAAATCGGAACTGCTCTTGCGTCTGTTGCGGGGTCTGCTGTTTCCTGGCCGATGTGAAGCTGCTTTGTTTCAAGGCTCCAGTTTTTGGGATTTCTGATATCTGTCATTTTCTTTTCCTTCTTTCTTCTCAATCTGTTCTGTTACTGCTGATATATGGATGTATGCTTCACATTCGGCAGCTGTTAAGAAGCTTCCGGATCAGTATGTTTTCTGTCTTCATGTTTGTTTTTTCCTTTACGCATTTATTCTCATGCAGGAATGAAAATAGCGCCAATACAGGTAACAGATTCTCTGTTATAGCCTTGATCTATAGGTGAACCTCTCCTGCAGTGAAGTGCATACAGGAAGAAAAAAATGTATGATGGAGAATATGAAAACACAGACAAAACACAAAAATGAATCTATCAGAATTCTGAAAGGTTTATGCATTCTGGTCTGCTGTATCGTATGGCTGGTGTCTGCGGTCTTTTACTGGAACCGCCGATATCCTTTTTTCCGCATGACGGATCTCTGGTATCTGCACATTGCGGAAACCATTCTCGATCCGGCATATTTTTCAGCTGTATCTGTTTATTTCCATTTCGCACCGCTTCTCTTTCTTGTTTTCTTTGTGACGGTAATCCTGCCGGAAGCTTTGCATAACAGCCTTCATAGCAGGAAAACAGCACGGCTGTATATATGCTTTGCGGCACTATGTATTTTGGGCGGATGTCTGATGATGATTGGCTGCTGCACGGAGATTCCGTATTATCTGCAGACTTTATATCCATCTTTGAATTTCAGCAGTTTTGTTCAGCTTAGCGATCTGGTTTATCCGCAGTTCACTCCTGTATGTGCACTTCTCAGTATTGTGACAGTGCTGATATCAGAGTTCAGGAAGAAGCAGAAAATCAAGGCCGGTTCCCTGATTCTCACATTTGCGGTATGCATGTTTACAGGCATTATGATTGCGGCAGGTTCGTGTCTGCTATTGGCAATGCTTAAGAATTATCTTCCCCAGGCAGTCACGATGGTGGAAGGCTTCTGCTATACACTGGCATCATCTTCCTCCATGTGTCTGATCGGTCTTGTGCTGGCTCCCATCATTGAGGAGACTGCCTTCCGCGGATTGATTCAGCATCATCTTGCGGCATATTTCCCGCCTTGGTTAGCAGTATTGACAGCTTCACTGCTGTTTGGACTATGGCACCGCAATCCCGGTCAGTTTGTATATACATTCTTCTTCGGTCTTGCGGCCGGATCGGTTTATGAAATCACCGGAAAGCTGCGGTGGGCAATGATCATCCATTTCTTTATGAATCTGTCCGCAATTCTTGTCTTCAGCAATTCAGAAGAATGTATTTTCGGAACATTGCCTTATATGAATGCCATCTATGACCGTCTGATCGCACTGTCCCCGCTTACCGCTTTCCTGTTACTTCTGGCAATCATAGTTATGATGACTGTGATGATCCGCCTTCTTGCAAAACAGATCAGAAAATCATAAAGGATCCGGTGATGGATCCTTTTCTGATGCGCAAAGAAAAAAGACAGACCCGGAAAACCGGATCTGTCAGTGAATTCAATTACTGATTGTCAGCTGTAACAGCCTTGGCTGCTGTACGGCCGGAAACGAAGATTTCAACAATCGCGTTGCCGCCGAGACGGTTACCGCCATGGATGCCGCCGGTGACTTCACCTGCCGCATAGAGGCCTTCGATTGCCTTGCCGTCTGTTCCGAGAACTCTGCGGTCTGTATCAACCTTGACACCGCCCATTGTGTGGTGTGTGGACGGAGCCATCAGACGGACTCTGAGCTGTGCGCCGTCGAGGTCATATGTGTCAGGGAGGTACTTGCCGTTTTCATCCTTTTCGCAGTTGCCGACTGTTCTGGAAGCGGCTGTCTTCTTGACATCCGGATAATCAGCAGCGTCTGTGCCTGCCATGACTGCTGCGTCATAATCTTCGATTGTCTGTCTGACAACTGCCGGATCAGCCTTGACGCCAAGCTTTGTGAAGAGTTCGCCGAGCTTGTCAATTGTTGTGGTGTAGTATCTGCCTTCGTAGTCTTCATCGCCCAGCTGCATCGGTGCGGGAAGCGGCTGTTCCTTGTTGTAGATTTCAACGAAGACACCCTTTGTGCCGTTGACTTCCATGCCGTTTTTGAATTCAGCCAGGGAGAGAACGTCACGCTCGGATGTTTCATCAACGAAACGCTTGCCTGTTTCAGGATTGATCCAGACTGCGTAGTTGCCGGCACCGAATGCCAGGTTGCCGTTGTCAACCCAGGAGATCGGCATCAGCTGTGTGAAGTTCATGCCTGTTGTGTCAGCGCCGATGGCTTCTGCCATTTCGATGCCGTCACCCTGCAGGGAAGAACGGTTTGTGGTCTTTGTAGCCTTTGTCAGATATTCTTCAGACCAGTACTGGTTGTTTTCGATAACCATGTCAACATTTGCGGCAAATCCGCCTGTTGCCAGGATAACGCCCTTGTTTGCGTGTGCTGTAACTTCTGTGCCATCCCACATCTTGCCGGTAACGCCTGTAACCTTACCGTCTTCAACGATCAGGTTTTCAGCTGTTGTTCTGAGCATGATCTTGTTCTGGGATGCTGTGGAGGAAGTGTTGAGCAGAGTGTTCTTCGGAGCCATGAAGTATGTGCCCCATCTTCCGCCGTATTCAACGCCGTCAATCTCAGCACCTGCGAATTCGTTTTCTCTGTACCAGAGAGCACCGATCAGAGTCTGCTGGTTTTCAACAAACTTGCCGCCCTGTTCTTCAAGCCACGGCTTGAGATCCTGGCCGTCTTTGATGAACTGGGAAACCAGATCATAATCGCCGTACATCCATTCGCTCATGTCAGCTGTCGGACGGAGTCCGCCATAGTATGTCTGGAAGATGTGGAGGTTGATTGTGGAGAACAGTGTGATTTCACCGGCACCTGCCGCAACCTTCGGTTCAGCCCATTCCAGATAAGGCTTGATTTCAGCCTTGAGAGCTTTCAGAGTTTCGAGATATTCCGCATGGACACCATGCTTTGCCAGTTCGGCTGTATCGCCTGCGACAAATTCATGATCCTTATAATATGCTTCATCAAACGGTTCTTCGGACCAGTTTTCAATGATACGCAGTTCATCCAGTGTGCTGACCGGAGCCATCTGCTTATCCCATTCAGTTCCGTCATACTTTGTGCCCTTTGTCGCATCGGGATTTTCCGGTTCCCATACGAGGTAAGGCATAACAGACTGATACTGTCCGCCGGAAACCAGAGTGTTTCCGCCGATTTCAGCATTTTCTTCAATGACGAGTACAGTGTTGCCGTCCTGGGCAGCCTGTGCTGCAGCAGCCATGCCGGCGCCGCCTGCACCGACTACAACGACATCATATGTTTCATCAACTGCTTCGCCTGCTGTAACTTCGATTGTATTCTTCTTGAAGCCTTCGAGGTCGGAAGCCTTTGCCTGCTCAGCAGCGTCAGCGACTGCCGCTTTCAGAGCTGCGGAAGAGAATGTGGCGCCGGATACATTGTCAACGCCTGTTCCGTTGGCTTCGATGATCTGATCCGGAAGGATTTCAAATGCAGGAGTTCCTACATGTTCTGTTTCAACGGAGTTTACGATCTCGATCTTTTCGATCTTGTCTTCCGCGAATGTAACTGCAACTTCCAGCGGTCCGTTGTAACCTGTGCCGTGTCCTGTATATGTGCCGGCTGTGTAAGTGACGGGAACGTTGCCTGTGCTTTCTTCAGCAGCTTCACCCTTTGCCTGTGCCAGAGCCGCGTTGATCGCAGCGATCAGAGCATCGGATGTTTCGGTGCTGCCGGAAACCGCGTCGACACCGTCTGTTCCGTTGGCGTCAATGACTGCCTGCGGAATTGTGTCATACGGCTGATCAAAGTCAAAGTCTTCTTCTTTGATTTCAATCTTTTCGATCTTGTCGGCAGTGACTGTAACATCAACTGTCAGTGTGTGTCCCAGCGCATCGGATTTGCCTGTTCCTGTATATGTGCCGGGAGTGTAGATGCCCGCAGCGCCTGAGCCGCCGGAGCATCCGGCAAGTGAGAGAACCATCATGGCACTCATTGCCGAAAGAACCATTTTTTTCATGTCTTCTTTTCCCCCTTGTCCTTCTATAGGACAAAAATTTGAGACGGAAATATGATAAACTCTGTATTGACTACAGGGTCAATGAGAAGTGAAATAAATCACATGAAAATCAACGAATTGTCAAAATTAACGGGGATTCATCCCGAAACAATCCGGATGTACCGGAAAAAAGGACTTCTTCACCCGCAGAAACTGGAAAACGGATATTATGATTACACAGCAGCCGACTATGTCAGCCTTGCCTATATCCGGAAACTGCGCGGCTATTCTTTTCCGATCGAAGAGATTGCCGGACTGTATCAGAACCAGAATTCAGACCATCTGCTCGGCATGTTCCGGAAGGAAAAGGAAATCCTTCAGAATCAGATCAATGAACTGCAGATAAGACTGCGCTATCTGGAACTGGAGGAGCAGCATCTGCGTGAAAGCTCCGTCATTGAAAAGATCACGGTTCTGCAGTCCGTCGATGAAAAAATAGACTTTTATGATCTCGGCTATTTTCTGACAAACCGGCATGCGACGCATCCTGTCGGCATCTATACAATGATGACGCCGACTGTTTATATTTCTTCAGAAGTTCTTAACGGTGAATTCCGTTCAGAAACCGTTCCAATCCGGATCGGCATCGGAACATACCGCCACGTCCTCGATGAACTGAAAACAGATCCTCCTTCCGGCGCAATCCGGATTCCCAACGGACTCTGTGTTTCGCAGGTCATTGAGATCACAGATTTTTCCTCAATCCGTAAAGAGCAGCTGGAACCGATGATCTCCTATGCAAAGGAGAACGGACTGCGCTATCAGTCCGGCACAACCGGATTTCTGATGAATATTGAAAAACAGGAAAGCGGAACGGTTTTCCGCTTCCGTATCCGCGCTTGTATTGAAGAGAATAATTTAAGCCACGCGTGGCAATAAAATGTGCCAGCAGGAATGGTAGACTTGACTTATGACAAAACTGATCGCACCTGAATATCTGAAAGAATATCTCTTTCATGACGCTGCGCAGTCCGGCCTGAACACACAGGGCCTTGAGACTGTCAGCCTGAGCCGCCTGTTCGGCGCCAGCGAAGAAGACACCACACCTGTGCTGTGTCTGAAGCTGATGAAAAAACTTTGTTCAGAAAAAGAAAAATATCCTGAATACAGCAGGATGTTCTCATTCCCCTCTTTCTATGAAGAGGTGATTTCCTTTGCCCGCAGTCTTGCATTATGGAAAATTGACACGGACGCGCTCCCTGCTGAAGATGAAGCGGAAGAGCAGCTCAAAGACATTGTCAGAACTGCGCTGACGCTCGATCTTCCCGAAAAAAAGACTGCCGAAAGAGCAGAGACAGTCATTGCGGAAACATCTGAAGAAAAAGGAATCCAGATTGTAAAAAGCTTTGAGTCGGATTATTTCAATGACCGCATGCGCAGCCGTCTCAGGGAATCAGGAATTCCTGAAATCACGGTCGCACAGGCAGTTCCTGCTTCTGTTTCAAGGAAAAACGCGCTTTCAGTAAGAATGGAAATTGAAGGCTGTGCCCAGCAGATCTGCCGCAATGAGCAGCCCTGCAATATTGTCCTCTGCGCGCCGGACAGACAGATGCCCGTGCTCGCCCAGGTATTTGAAAGATACCGTATTCCCTATTCCTATACAAACCGGAAAGTTTCCGCCGCAATCGGTACATGCCTGCGCACGCTTGCGGAGTTTTCCGTCAGCCCGGACAGTCAGCATCTTCTGAATGCGATTGACGCCGGTGCTTTCCCGCATCGGTGCGAAGAAAATGTGCTGGATTTCCTGAGCCAGGTTCTTGAAGGAATCGACGCGCCGGATAAAGCGGATGCCTACCGTCTTGCCTATTCCCGCGCGGAAAGTGAAAAACCCGATCCCGATAAAAAACTCGGCCGGGATCCGGTATCTGTCTATGCGGAAGCAGAAGAAAAGGCGAAGGATTATTTCGAACTGATCCAGGAATATATCGATCAGCTCAGCAGCTGTGAAGATCCGAAGCAGAAACTGATCAGAAGCTATGAAATCATTGCGGTATCGCCTCTGCTTGCCAATCCGGATGAAATGGCAGCCGGCAGATCGATCCTGAGTACATTGCAGGACTGCATTGATCTGATTGAAACTGATGAAGATGTGCTTTTCTTCTGCAGAATGTGCGGAAACCCTTCTGTTTCCTCGCATCGCCTGGTCACTGATTTCTGCACGGTGACTGATCTTCAGCATCCTGTACCGGCAAAAGAAAACACCTATGTGCTGGGATGCAGCGGAAGCGACTATCCCGGTTTTTCCGCAATGAGCGGACTGTTTGATGAGCAGTATGTACGCAGAATTGAAGGATTCCCTTCTCTGGATGAAAGACAGAATTCCTATCTGCGCCAGCTGGGCTGGATTGAAAACAGCTGCCGCAATGAACTGATTTATTCCTGTTTTACAAATGACTATCAGGGCAGACAGCAGATTCCTGCCTTTGAAATTGAAGATATCAAGCCGGACACCAGATGGGAAGTTGTTTCCTATGATCTCAAACGTCAGAATATCCATGGCATTAATCATGAAACCGCAGAAAATCTGTTTTTAAGAAAGGACGGTGAGCAGCCGTATATCCGCGGTTCGATCAGCGGCATTGAAAACTGGTTCCGCTGCCCCTACCGGTATTTCTTCTCAAACGGCCTGTATGTGCGCAGACCGCGGAAGCCGGATCTTTCGGCTGACAGTGTCGGAACCTGGCAGCATGCGGTGATGGAGCGCTCGATCATCGGCCCGGATGGCAGACCCGATCCGGATTATGCATCAAAGCTGACTGCTGAAACCATTGACGAACTGCTGAGCCCGTATTTTGACGCGCTGCTGATCGCGTCTCCGGGCGATGCCGCCAGGATTCAGCTTTCCAAGGAAAGGATGATCCGCTCGCTTGAAAAAGCTGCCGCATTCCTTGCGGAATTTGAAAACAGCACGACATTTGTGCCGGAAGCTTCCGAAGTATCCTTTTACAATTTCCCTGTTTCCGAACATGTTCGCCTCAACGGAACCATTGACAGGATCAATGCGGACCATGCGAATCACATGATTGAAATCATGGATTACAAATCATCCACGCAGACGCTGAGCGAGGCTTCGGTCAAGAGCGGACAGCAGCTGCAGCTGGTCACGTATCTTGCGGCGGCGCTGGATCTTTATGAAAAGAAGGAAGAAGAAGTGATTCCGGCAGGAACCTATTACTACTCCCTGAAAACCGATGACATCACAGACAAAAAAGTGATCAAAGCCGCCTCAGTCGCGCGCAATAACTGGAAGCTGACGGAAACGGATTTCCGTTCTGAAAATTCTTCGGACGCAAAGGACGCGCGAAGAAAGAGCAGGAATTTAAAAGGCTGGACATTCACCGGACGTACCGACGCGATTGACAGGGATGGCGAATATGTCGCCGGTTTAAACAAGAAATATATTTATGATGAAGTCCGTGCCTGCCTGTATGAAATCTATGAATATTTCTATAACAGGCTTCTTGGAACAGAAGCGGATGCGCAGCCCTGCATTGATGTGCAGCCGGTCGGAACCAACGCCTGCCAATGGTGCGATTATCATGATATCTGCCGCTATCATGGTGAAACCGTAACCGCAAAGCCGATCTTTGAAGGGCCTCTGGCTGAAAAGAAGGAGAAGAGCAAATGAAAACCGATCTTTCACGTTTTGATCCGTATCAGCTTGAAATCATTACGGAAAACAGCGGCAGAAATATTGTGGTCGGCGCGTCAGCCGGTGCCGGCAAGACGATGGTTCTGGTCGCCAGAATGATGAAGCGGTGCCTGGAAGACAGAGTCAGCATTGACCGCATTCTCGCGTTAACCTTTACGGCAGCGGCAGCAGAAGAAATGAAAAACCGTCTTTCCAGACAGTTTCATGATCTTCTTGCAAAGTGCGATGATCCGGATGAAAAAGAATATATCAACAAGCAGATTTCCCTGCTTGTTACAGCAGACATCACCACCATTGACTCCTATTGTCTTGATATTATCCGCCGCTTCTGCAGCACCATCGGCATGGACCCGGCGACATCGAAAAACATTCTGAGCGAAGGAAAGAACGAACTTCTGAAAAAGGAAGCATTCCGTCTTTCCTTATCGGAAATGGCGGAAGGAGAAGAAGGCTTCGCAAAAATGCTGAGGCTTACTGAATACTTCTCTTCCCGTCCGGAAAACTACACGAATCTGTATGAAGCTGTCTGCAATATCAACACGCATGCGGCTTCTTCGGTGGATCCTCATGAATGGTATGCACGCTGCCGCGAAACATACGGGCAGTTTGCGACTCTGAAGCAGCTGCCGCCGATGATCAAAGACGCATGGTTTGATTATCTCGAGCGTGAATGCGCACAGATCATTGAATATGCGGCAGCGATCAAAGAACGTCTGGCTGAAGAGCCGGAAAAGAAGATTTCCGGGGAAATGATCGTTCAGACACTCAATCTGATGAATCATTGTCTGATGAATATTCAGCAGAATGACTATGACGGCTATCTTGCCCTGCTCAAAGAAGCGGCTGTCAATAAGATTCCCAAAGCCGCTGATCCCTTAACCGAATCGCTTCGTACCGGCATGCACGAAAAGATCTCATCCCTTCTTGAAGTCAGCTATGAGCAGTCTTCCTTCGCCGCCAATTCAGCGCTGCAGGAAGAAATCATCTGCTCGCTTACACAGCTTGCGGAAAAAACAGCCAATCGCTTCACAGAGCTGAAGAAAGAACTGCCGGCGATGGATTTTTCCGATATGGAACGGTATGCCCTTGAAATTCTGCGTGCAAACAACGGAAGAATCGCGAAAAAGCTCAATCATTCATTCGATGAAATCATGATCGATGAATTCCAGGATACCAGCTATCTGCAGGACACCATTCTTCGTGAAATTGCGGAAGCTGACAGAAAAATCCCTATCTTCCGGGTTGGGGATGTCAAGCAGTCCATCTACCGCTTCCGTCAGGCCAAGCCGCAGCTGATGCGCAGCCTGATGGAGGATGAGAAAACTGCTGTCTTCAATATGCGCTACAACTACCGCTCGCATGAAGGCATTGTCGCATTCACCAATCTGCTTTTCAGCAGACTGATGAATGTCGAAGGAATCCATGATTCCTATGGTCCGAAGGACAATGTCGAAGCAGGAAGTCCGCAGCAGAAAACACCGTGCTCTGATGCGCCTGTCACCCTGATTCTTCTTGATCCGCCTGATCCGCCTGATCCGGAAGCCAAGATGACAGCAGGTGACGCGAAAGCCTACAAAGCTTCCTATATCTCACAGAAAATCTGTGAAATGATTGCTGAAAGCAACGGCGAACTGAAATTTTCGGATTTTGCGGTTCTCTCGCGCAGCCATGGCGATCAGATTGTTCTGCGCCGTTTTTTCGATCTTTACCATATCCCTTATGACATCGATTCCAGGGAAGGCTTCTACCGCTCGGATCTCTGCCGGGATATTCTCAATATCGCAAGACTCCTGCAGAATCCAAAGGATGAAATCGCGCTTGCGGCTGTCGCAACCAGTCCTCTGTTCTCGCTCAGCGATCAGGATCTCGCCGATGCGATGAAACTGAACAGAGGTTTCGCGGACGGCTTATATGAACAGCATCCTGAAATCAATGAGCTGTTTCTTTCCTACAGCCGCATTCTGAAACATAACGGCATCCAGGCTCTTCTGACGGCAATTGCCAACACGCCGGTCAAAGACAGCAGGATTCCGGATGAAGCTGTGCTGTATGATGTTCTCTCGAAAAAGGATCAGGCCAACTTTGACTATCTCTATGATCTTTCCGTTTCAGCAGGACTCTATGATCTTCCTTCTCTGATTCATGAAATCGAAGAAGGAGAAGCGGAAAATTCTTCAGAAGCAGTCACTTCCGGTAAAGGAGATGATGTCGTCACGGTAACGACAATCCATCACTCCAAAGGTCTGCAGTATCCGATTGTATTCCTCTGGGGAACCAGCGGTAACACGTTCAACGATGCCTCAAAATCCGTATTGGTGGATGATGAGCTGATGCTCGGCATCCGCGACATCGATCCCGAATACCGGATTGCCCTGCCGACAATCCAGCGAATTCTTGTGCAGGACAGATGCAGCAGAGAAGATATTGAAGAATTCACACGTGTTCTTTATGTGGCAATCACGCGCGCACAGAACAAGCTGATCGTGGTTGATCTTGCCAAAGCGGCAGAAGACAAAACACCTGTGATTGATCTTGCCGCCCTTTCCGAGCGCAACGGCATCACCGGACTGATGACAGCCGCTCTGGAACATGAAGAAGGACTCAATGAAAACGGACTGCTTGAAGTGCGTCATATCATGCACGAAGCGGATCCGTATCAGTACAGATATCTGACCGATCATCTGCGCGCTGAATCCGTAAAGAGTCTTCCCCGTCTGCAGTTTGAGCCGGAAATCCTGCCGGCAATCAAAACACCGAGTTCACTTGAGAAATCCAGAAGCATGCTGAATGCGGAAGAAACGCATCCCGTTCTGCCTCCCTTCGCAAAGAAAAATACAGGCGGATCGCAATACGGTACGCTCATGCATAAGGCATGCGAAGATATGCCGGATGATCAGGAATGGACAGAAGAACTGATCAGAAGCGTCATGGATCCTTCCCTTGGCGAAAAAGCGCTGAAAGATCTTTACGCATTCGGTCACAGCGATCTCTATCGCAGATGCACAGCGATGGAAATCCATAAGGAATATCCGTTCTATTATGAAAGCGAAGACGCGCGGATCAACGGAACCATCGACTTTGCGGCGATCGGCGAAAAAGAAATTGTCGTCATTGATTTCAAGACCGACAAACTGACCCCGGAAGAAATCAAAGAGGAATATGCACCGCAGCTGAGAACATACCGCGATGTCATGCATTCCTTCTATCCGGATCATAAAATCGAACTCTACGCATGGAGTTTCCACAACGGCACGGAAGTTCCGGTGGAGTAAATAAAAATGTCTGTGTCTCAGTTTACGGATGTAAACCGATGCACAGACATTGTTTTTATTGACCGCTGAGCCATGCCCACCAATTGTCCATCAGCAGCGGTACGATGATAAAGATAAAGAACATGACGATAACAACCGTCAGGACAATCACACCGATCATGACCGCAAGACCTGTATCCTTTTTCCGTTTATGCGGCTTCTTTTCTCTGTAAAAATCTCCCATACACTGCCTCACGCGCTTAATTCGCAGTATTCCAGCAGGATCTCCCCGTCTTCCTTTTCCTTCACAAAGCCATACTTTTCCAGGAAATCAATGGCGGTATTGTTTTTCTGAATCGTTACCCACAAAGAGGAAATTCCGGATTTGGCCGCTGTTTTCTTGATTGCCTCAAGCGCCCATCTTCCGTATCCGCAGAATCTTCTACCCGCGTCAATCAGCAGTCCGAGATCATATCGGCTGAATTCCTGATTCCACTGATAGCAGACAGCACCGACGAAATCGTTGCAGCCGGGACAGTAAATGAGCCGGAAGAATTTATCCTTCGGATCAGCTTCAACATATTCCTTATAGAAATCTGCCCATTTATCTTTTGGAAAAGATATAGTACTTCCGCACCAATCCATCGTCCGTCTGCTTCCGAGCATTTTGCTCAGGAAGGAAAGCTCATTGAGCTCAGGTCTGATTAATTCAGGCATAGAGATACTCCCAGATACACATATATCATACAACTTCCCCAAATGTAAGAAAAGGAGCCGTTTGTTTCAGCTCCTTACTCATCTGTGTATGATAACTGTTTAAAGGACTCTTTTTCCGTCAATCAGCACTGCTTCAATTTCAGACATGCTGTCAAAGCATGAACCGTTTTCGATGACGATATCGGCGTCTTTTCCGACTTCAATGGAACCGACACGGTCCGCAATTCCGACATGTTCAGCCGCGTTGATTGTGATTGCTTTCAGGGCGTCGAACGGATCCATTCCGCTCTTTACCGCAAGCCCTGCGCACAGCGGCAGATATTCCTGCTCAATGACAGGAGAATCGGTGATGATTGAAACATGGCATCCCTTCTTTGCAAGAATACCTGGTGTTTCAAATGTCTTGTTCTGCAGTTCGAACTTGGACGCATGCGTCATGGTCGGACCTACCGCAAGCATATATTCCTTTGCGCCGGCAAGCTGATCGGCAATCAGATGGCCTTCTGTTACATGTTCCAGAGTCATCTTCAGATCAAATTCACGGGCAATCCTGACAGCGGTCAGAATATCATTTGCCTGATGGGCATGAATCTTTAAGGGAATCTGCTTTTTCAGAACGGGAATCATCGCTTCGCATTTATGATCGAATTTCGGCCTGCGGCTGATGTCATCCCCGGCAGCTTCTTTTCTTGCCATATAGTCCATGGCAGTAAACAGCATATTGCGGATCACGGAAGCAGTCGACATACGGGCTGAGTTTCCTTTTTCCCTGTAGCATCTCTTCGGATTTTCACCAAGAGCGCACTTCATGGCAACCGGATCCTTAATCAGCATTTCATCAACACTGACACCGCTTGTTTTCACCGCAATCCATGTACCGCCGATCGCGTTGGAGCTTCCCTGACCGGTTGCGACGGATGTGACTCCGCCTTTCAATGCAAATCCGACGGAAGGATCAAACGGATTGAACGAATCAATTGCCCGCATCTGCGGGGTGCAGATATCACCCAGTTCGTTGTAGTCTTTTCCTTCCACGCCGATGCCATAGCCATCAAGTCCTAAATGGCAGTGCGCCTCCACAAATCCGGGATAGACATTTCTGCCTGCCGCATCAATGACATCCGTATCGGAAAAGTCATTTCCGATCGCAGCGATCTTGCCTTCACGGATCAGAATATCCGCGCGATACGGATCTTTGTTCACTGCATCAAAGATCAATCCGTTTCTGATAACTGTCATAACAAATCTTTATCCAATTTCCTTTTTGATCTGTGCACGGACTTCTTCAATGCCCATGCCCTTTTCACGCGCAATCGCAGCCAGGTCTTCATATTCCAGTTTTTCCCTGACTGTTCCATATCCTTCAGAACGCTTGATTCTGACTTTTCCAAACGAAGTATCCAGAACCTTCTCAGATCTTCTGAGTGCATGTCTTTCGCATGTATATTCGCGGATGCCCAGTGTTGTCAGATGGCGGAACATCAGTTCCATCATCTTTTCTTTATCACTTCCGCGGCACATGCACGTGAATACAATGCCCGGACGGTTCTTTTTCATCTGAACCGGTGTCACATAAACATCAAGAGCTCCTGCCGCAAACAGCTGTTCCATTGCGAATCCGATCGCTTCGGGTGATTCATCATCCAGATTGCATACCAGTTCCTTCACGGTGGATTCTGTCTGTGTTTCGCCGAGGAAAGCGCGGACGCAGTTGGCTGTCGCAAAGTCCTTTGTGCCCATGCCGTAGCCGGTCTTTTCCACTGCCATCACCGGCATCGGTTCAAATTTAGACGCAAAATGCTTCAGAAGAGCAGCGCCTGTCGGTGTGCAGAGCTCACCCTTTTCTCTTCCTGCCCAGCTCGGAACGCCTCTGAGAATAAATTCTGTTGCAGGAGCGGGAACCGGAAGGATTCCGTGCGCGCATCTGACAAATCCGCTTCCTGTCGCAACAGGAGACGCAATGATCTGATCAGCGCCGATCATTTCCATCAGCACACAGACACCGGTCACATCCGTCACCGCGTCAATACTGCCGACTTCATGGAAGTGAATCTGATCAACCGGCTGGTTATGCGCATTGCTTTCAGCTTCCGCAATCAGACGGTAAACCGCAAGAACATCGCTTCTGACTTTTTCCGACACATTGAATCCGGCGACCATTTTTTCAATATCCGCCAGGGATGTGTGATGGTGGTGGTGTCCGTGATCATGATCATGGTCATGATGATGGTGTTCATGCTCGCGATCGTCTTCATCATCGTCATGGTGATGATGATGTTCGTGATCGTGATCGTGTTCCTCATCATCGTCATGGTGGTGATGATGTTCATGACTCAGATCATCGCTGATCTCTTCTTCACCATCGATCACAACTGACATATGGGTGCCCTTGATTCCGCATTTGACAGATTCAGATGCGGAAAGGGTCATGCCGGGAATATTCAGGCTGTTCATTTTGTCAATGAACGCCTGCTGATCGGTCAGTTCGCTCAGAGCTCCCATCAGCATATCGCCGGCTGCGCCCATATTGCATTCAAGATAAAGTGTTTTCATTTGGCTATAGGTTACCTTTCCAGTTCAGCGGCTGCTCTTTCCAGCCAGGATGTAATTTCGATATGCTGAGGGCACGCGTCCTCGCACTGCAGACAATGGATACATTCGGAAGCTTTTCCGCCGTTCTTTACGGCGTTGGCATAGCCGCGCTGTGCTGCTTCCATCTGGCCGAAAATCAGATTCCGGTTCATTGCCTTGAAGATGTCCGGAATATTGATCTGCATCGGGCATCCGTTTGTGCAGTAATGGCAGGATGTGCACTTGATCTGCGGAATTGCGTCAAGAATCTCCTGTGCTTTATGAATCACACCGCGTTCTTTTTCATCCAGCGGTCTGAATTCCTTCATATAGGAAATGTTGTCTTCCATCTGTTCAATCGAGGACATACCGGAAAGTACAACCATGACCTGTTCCAGGCTTGCCGCAAAGCGGATTGCCCAGGATGCGCAGGAAGTGTCCGGATTTTCAGCTTTGAAAAGATCGGAAACTTCCTTCGGCGGAATTGCGAGCGTGCCGCCTTTGACCGGTTCCATAACAACAACCGGCTTGTTGTGCTTCACGCATACTTCATAGACTTTGCGCGACTGGACAATCGGATCCTCCCAGTCCGCATAGTTGATCTGAAGCTGGACAAATTCCGCATCCGGATGTTCTGTCAGCAGCTGATCCAGCACATCAGCGGAATCATGGAATGAGAAACCGTAATGTCTGATCAGTCCCTTTTCCTTTGCGTCTTTGACAAAATCCCAGATTCCGTATTTATCGTAATTGCCGATGTTGTCCTTGCTTAATGCATGCAGAAGATAGAAATCAAAATATCCGGCGCCTGTACGTTCAAGAGAGATTTCCAGCTGTTTCTTGGCAGCTTCCTCATCCGCTGCCGCCCATGTACCGGCATTCAGTTTTGTGGCCAGGAAATAGCTTTCGCGGGGATAGCGCTCAACCAGCGCCTGCTTTACAACTTCTTCCGATCCCTGATAAACATAGGCTGTATCAAAGTATCTGAGTCCTGCCTCAAAGAAACGATCAACCATTGTCTTGACCTGTTCCACATCAAAGGAACCGTTTTCCTTTTTCGGAAGTCTCATCATACCGAAACCGAGTTTCGGCATCTGTGTTCCAAAATACTCCTTCATCCGATTATCCTCCTCACTTTTTTGTAATCAGATTATACTCATATCAACTGATGCTTCATAATGTTTTGACCATGCTTACATGATCTGTTCGAACGCTGCCCAGCGCACATTGTGACCGGCGCGCTGCAGAAGATTAAAGAGATCGGTGCCGTTCATAAACACCATTGCCGTATTGACCATCGGATGGATTCCGATCTTACGGTTCTGAAAACGGATGTCGATAATTGTTTCGCATCTGCTGTCTGTATCATTGACTGCAGCAAGCGGCGTCACATTCCCTTTTTCAATGCCGAGAATTTTACGCAGATCATTTTCGGAAGCGAATGAGAGCGGTCTTGTGCCGAGAATATGGCGCATGCTTTTAAGATCTGTTTTATGTCTGCCGCTCATTGTCACAAGATAATAATATCTTTTCTTATCATCTCTGAGAAACAGATTCACAGCCACGCATTCGCTGTCAGGAAGATTCAGCAGCCGCATCTCTTCCATTGTGTAAACTGCAGGATGCTCAAAATATGTATACGGAATTCCTTCATGATCCAGCAGTTCCAGAATTTCTTTCTGATTCATGATTCCTCCTGCATCCCTGCGTGATGTTTTTCACCTTTAGTTCATGGCGGATTGTATTCAGCACTCTTTTTTTGTCTGTGCTCCATAGCGGCGCAAGCAATGCCTCACGGTTGCCGTCACCGGTTAAGCGGTGGATCACAACGGAAGGATCAAGACGGGCAATGCATTCGCAGACAATTTCACAGTATTCATTGAGCTCGAGCGGCCGGTACATTTCCGGATCCCATTGATAAAGAAGACCGAGATCCGTTCCTTCCAAATAATGAAGCAGCTGCAGCTTGATGCCGTCAATTCCGCACCGGTTCAGATATTCAATTGTTGCATAGATCTTTTCCGGTGTTTCAAAGGGAAGACCGATAATCACATGAACGACAATATTCACGCCTGCTTTTTTCAGGATGGAAAGCGACTGTTCAAAAACGGAAAGCGGATAGCCGCGCCGCATCCATACCGCGCTTGATTCGTGCATGCTCTGCAGTCCCAGTTCCACCATAATCAGCCTGTCAGGATGTTTCTTCTTAAGTTCCGCAAACAGTTCACCGGTTTCTTCGCTTATGCAGTCAGGTCTTGTCGCGACGGATATTCCGGCAAACATCGGATCATCCAGTGCATGTTCAAAGAGAAACCGCAGACGGCTGATCGGCGCGTAGGTATTTGTGAAAGACTGGAAATAAGCGATATAGTCGCCGGGCTCTGCATCCTGATGATTGAAGATGAGATCTTCTTTTTTCATCGGCTGGCCATTGTATTTCACAGCGAAATCACCGGAACCGCCCAGACAGAAAATACATCCCCGCTCATCAATTGTGCCGTCCCTGTTCGGGCATGTCATTCCCGCATCCAGCGCACAGCGGTACAGTTTTCTTCCGTATGTATTTTTGCACCAGTCAGAAAATGATAGATACCGTTCCATACCTTGATTCTAGCAAAAAAGGAAGAACTCCGTCTTCCCCATCCTTGCATTTTTAATCAGTTGTGAATGAATCCAGCTTCTGATTCAGTTTTTTGTAAATCCGCTCCACAAACCATGGCTCTGTGGATCTTTCATAAACTTCTTCCAGAGGAAACCACGCCACAGCTTTATTCTCATCCGGTTTGTTATGGACAGGAAGCGTGCTGTCCGCTTCCAGAAGATAGGTCACATTCAGATGCAGATGGCTGGATACATATTCGCCATGCTTGATATGACCGTCAACGGTCAGAACCTCAAGGGAATAGATTTTTTCGCTGACCGGCTTTACTTCCGTGAGTCCGCTTTCTTCTTTGACTTCCTTAATTGCCACATTCAGCATATCTTCATCGCCATCGCAATGGCCGCCAAGCCATGCCCAGGAATGATACAGATTGTGATATGCCATCAGAACCTGTTTTCTGTCTTTTGATACAACCCATGCGGAGGCTGTCATATGGACAGTGCGGTTTTCGCGGGTATAGATTGCAGGCTGTGTTTTCAGCAGATGCAGAATCAGATCCCTGTCTTTTTCTTCCTGTTCATTAAAAGGAATATAGTCTTCCAGTTCTTCAGTTAAGTTCATGCAAGAATCATAAACCATTTTGCGGATTTGCGGCGATCTTTTGTACAAACGGAATGGTCCGGCTGCCGTCTTCATATCCTTTGGCATAGAGATCCCGGATCGCGTCGCGGTCTTTGGAAAGTGTTGACATGCCTTCGATATTGTCCGGCGCCACAATCAGAAGCTTTCCTTCTTCTTCAAGATCATGGGCGGCGCGCAGCTGCCGGTTGTAGATTTCCGCTCTTGAAGTCATGGCGGAGGCAGCCATCGGGTATTCGTGTCTGAGAATTTCAGCGATCAGATGATCCTTCTTCGGACTGCGGTAATAGTCAGCCGGTCTTGTCAGAATCACAATGACATAATCACATCCGTCATCAAATGCCTTTTCAAACGGAATCGGATCGCTCATTCCCCCGTCATAGCAGGGAATGCCGTTGACCTCATAGGCGCGGTTGATCACCGGAACCGAACAGCTTGCCTTGAAAATATCATAATGATTGCGCGACATATCCTCATTGGAAAAATAGACGGGCAGTCCGTTTAAAGCATTGGTCGCGACGACTGTCAGATTTGCCCTGCTTTTGAGAATGGTATCGTAATCCAGCGGATATTCCCCGTCTTCATCCGACAGTGTTGAATACACATAGTCCATATCGATATAGCTGTGCTTTTCAATCAGATTCTGAACCGACATGTACTGTTTTCGGAATGCGTAATCGCAGTAGAAGCTGTAGCATCTTCCCGGCTGGTCCGCGAAATAATTTGCCAGATTCGCGCTGCCTGCCGATACGCCGATTCCATAATGAAAATGAATGCCTTCATGAAGGCATCTGTCCAGTACGCCGGCCCCGTATGCTCCGCGCAGTCCGCCGCCGACATCAATCACACCGATCATAAAAAAGCCCCCCGTTCTTAAAGTCCGGCAAGGGCGTCCAGTATTCCTTCCACCTGAGCAATCGCATCCTGCACCTGCCTGCGGGCGGTGTTGATGCGGCTCTGTGACATCATATCGGTAAAGAAATTGTCGAAAATATAATCCGCCGCGCTCAGGAAGTCATCCAGTCCGATATCCAGCGTAAAATAATTGTTCAGATCCAGCAGTTCTTCATTCAGCTGATTGAGCGCTGCCCGGGCACGGTTGATTTCTTCAGAGGCTTCGCGCATGCGCTGTCTTTTGACAGCAGTGATTAACATGCCGCCGCCCATGATATCCGCAATTCCCCAGTTCCTTGCCTTATTCAGTATTTCGTCCGCCCTGCCGAGATAATACAGGGCATCATTCGCCGCGTTGATCGCTTCGGCTTTTTCTTTTTCAATATCGATTGCCATAATTCCAGTTTACACGATCGCGGGAATAAATGCATTATCCGATACATGTTCTTCAATTTCAAAATACAGATCCGGCCGGATGTCAAAAAAAGAAACGGATTTCTCCGTTTCCCTTATCCTTCAATTGTACGTTCTGCGAGCTCGATAATCGCTTCGCCGTCCACCATGCCGAACATATGCATGTCCATCACAGAGAACTTCGCATCCGGATATTTCCGCTGCAGCGAACCAAGCTGGAATTTGATCTGCGGCGCAACCAGGACCACATCCGCCTTCGGTACATAGATGTCCGCCTGTTCGATGGTTGTCGCCTCAAACTCATATTCTGATTTACCAAGCTTTTCTCCGGCCTCTTCCAGTTTCTGAACAAGCATTCCAGTAGAGATTCCGGCTCCGCAGAGAAGCAGTATTCTCTTCATATCTATCCCCCTGTTTTCCTGATTCTATTGTAAACGGAAATACCTTCAATGCAAAGCAATTGCATTGATCAATTCAGTCTTTCAGCTGATCCAGAGCGTTTTTCAGATCATCGATGATGTCATCGACATTTTCGATGCCGACGGAAAGTCTGACCAGATCCGGTCCGACTCCTGCCGCAAGAAGCTCTTCATCGCTCATCTGTCTGTGTGTGCTGTTGGCAGGATGCAGGATACATGTATGGGCATCCGCCACATGTGTCGCGATGATCGCAACCTTCAGATGCTTCATGAATTCTTCAGCTGCTTTTCTGCCGCCTTTGACGCCGAATGAGATAACGCCGCATGTGCCGTTAGGCATATACTTCTTGGCTCTTTCATAATATTTGTTGGAAGGAAGTCCCGGATAGTTGACCCATGCGACATGTTCATTCTTCTCAAGGAATTCAGCGACTTTCTGCGCATTGGAACAGTGGCGTTCCATTCTGACCGCCAGGGATTCCAGACCCAGGTTCAGGAAGTATGCGTTCATCGGTGCCTGGATGGAACCGAGGTCGCGCATCAGCTGAGCGGTTGCCTTGGTGATAAACGCGCCGGCAAGACCGAATTTTTCAGCATATGTAATGCCATGGTAGGATTCATCCGGTGTTGTCAGTCCCGGGAATTTGTCCTTGTGTGCCATCCAGTCAAATTTGCCGGAATCAACGATGCAGCCGCCGACAGTCGCGTCATGGCCATCCATATATTTGGTTGTGGAATGGGTAACGATATCCGCGCCGAATTCAATCGGACGGCAGTTGATCGGTGTCGCGAATGTATTGTCGACAATCAGCGGTACGCCATGGGCGTGAGCCGCATTGGCAAATCGCTCGATATCAAACACGATCAGAGCCGGATTTGCCATGGTTTCACCGAAGACGCATTTTGTGTTCGGCTTGAAAGCTGCTTCGAGTTCCTCATCGGAGCAGTCCGGATCGACAAAGGTGAAATCAATGCCCATTCTTCTCATTGTGACATTGAACAGGTTGTAGCTTCCGCCGTAAATCGCGCTTGAAGCGATAACATGATCGCCTGCAGACGCAAGGTTGAATACGGAGAAGAAAGTAGCTGCCTGTCCGGATGATGTCAACATCGCGGCAGTTCCGCCTTCGAGCGCCGCGATCTTTGCGGCAACCATATCGTTGGTGGGATTCTGCAGTCTGGTGTAGAAGTAGCCTTCCGCTTCCAGGTCAAACAGCTTTCCCATGTCTTCGCTGGTGTCATATTTGAATGTTGTGCTCTGGATAATCGGAATCATCCGGGGGTCGCCGTTCTTCGGTTCATAGCCGGCCTGAATGCACATTGTTTCCCTTTTCATTTCTGTTTTCTCCTTATTTTCAGAACTATTATAATCCTTCATGCTTCATGCATGCAGAAAAGATTCGGTTCATGCTTTTTTGTTTTCCGTAAAGACAAAATGCGTATCATCTGAACGCTCTTCCTGATAAGTAAATCCAACATTGAAAGATTTCAGATCTTCCGGATCCGTAATATTGTTTTCCGCCATCCAGTATGTAAATTCTCCTCGGGCGACTTTGATGATGGCGGATCCAAGACCCGGTTTGCCGGCAGTCTTTTCAAATACGATTGTGATCATTCTGTCTTTATCAGTCAGATACGGTTCAACCGCTTTGGAATATTCTTTGGAAGCCAGGTTGATGATCAGATGATCATCATCAATCAGTTCCCGATACAGCAGATCGCCCCAGAAGGTATAGAGATCGCCGATGTCAGGCATGACTGTCTGCATTTCCAGACGGTAAGGCGTGATGCCGTCAAACGGCTTCAGAATGCCGTAGAAGCCGCTGAGAATCCGCAGATGGCTCTGCAGGTATTCCAGCTGATCCCATGTCATTGCCCCGACGGAAAGATGCTTATAGGCAAGACCGTCATAGGAAAAGACAGCCGGGGAAAGCCTGCCGCGCAGATCCATGTCTTCCAGCCGTTCCACATTCTGCCAGGCAATCGGTTCGGAACACCTCCACATTGCCTTCAGCTGCCGGTCATCCATCTGCTTCATCTTTTTCATCAGGATTTCCGTCTTTTCAAGATAAACCGGAAGATCGCGCCAGGAAAAATCATCATCCGCCGTTTTCATCTGCTTGGCGGGAGCGAGAATGATTTTCATGCCAGATCACGCAGCACATTGTCCGCATGGTCTGCAGGCTTGACCTTCTGATAGGCTTTGGCAATGATGCCGTTTTCATCAATCAGATAGGTGGAACGCTCAGTTCCCTTTACTTTCTTGCCGTACATATTCTTTTCCACCCAGACATCATACAGTTCAAGAACCTGATGGTCCGGATCGGAAAGAAGCGTAAACGGAAGCTGCTGCTTTTCTTCAAAATTCTTATGGGATGCGGATGTGTCTTTGGAAATGCCGAGGATCACAGCTCCTTTTTCAGTAAACTGCGGCATGCGGTCGCGGAACGAGCAGGCTTCCTTGATACAGCCTGCTGTCTGATCCTTCGGATAGAAATACAGAATCACTTTCTTTCCTCTGTAATCGGAAAGAGAATGCGGATTTCCGTTCTGATCATTCAATGTAAAATCCGGTGCCTTGATACCAACTTCAAGCATAGTTAAATCTCCTTTGTTCAAGCAGTTCCATTTTAACAAAAAATGCTCTGCCGGATTGTCCGCAGAGCAAATTTGTTTATTCTGATCTCAGCGCGATGACCGGATCTTTCTGTGCAGCCTGTCTGGAAGGAATCAGACCGCCGATCAGAGTCAGGATGACACTGATCATAACCAGAATCACGGCAGCGCCGGCCGGCAGGAACGCGTTGATCGCGTAGTTGTCAGTCAGGTTATGAATGACCGAATTGATCGGAATCAATAACAGATATGTGATACCGACGCCAAGCAGTCCGGATAAGAGACCGATGATGAAGGTTTCCGCATTGAACACTTCCGAAATGTTCCGTTTGGAAGCGCCGATGGCACGGAGAATGCCGATTTCCTTGATTCTTTCAAGAACGGAAATGTATGTGATGATGCCGATCATGATCGAGGAAACGATCAGGGATACAGCGACAAAGGCGATCAGGATATAGCTGACAGTGTTGACGATGTTCGTAACGCCGCTCATGAGCGTTCCGACCACATCGGTATATTCAATAACCTTGGTATCATCCTCTTCGCGCATTCTGGCGTTGTACTGATCCAGGATTTTCAGAATGGATTCCTTGGATTCAAAGTCTCTCGGATAGATCGAGATTGTATACGGCTTGTTGAGATCCGCATATCCGAAGGAGCGCAGATTGGAATCATAGGTATAGCTGCGTGTGGACATGGTGGAACTCATCAGCTGCTGCAGATCTTCTTCCGTCATATTAACCTTGATTGCTTCGGAGAAGGCGTTGGCATTGACGGAGAATACATTGGAAAGATCGGAGAAAGCCGACAGCTGCTGTGAGATTGCCGAGGTCAGTCCGGATGCCATCTGCGACATCATCTGCTGTACGCCGTTTGCGATGGAGTTCTGCAGATTTCCTGCAAACCCTGCTGTCTGTGTATTGATGATCCCGCTGATCTGACGGGAAAGATCATCCGCATTCATTGCCTTTGCGATGCCGGATGTCAGTTCCGACTGTGTGCTTTCCATATTCAGATACGAATCCACGGAATCAGTGAATAAGGAAGGATCGGGAATGTTTCCCTTTTCTTTCGCATAGGCTGTATAGCCTTCGGAAAGCGCGGAGCCGATGGATGTGAGCTGTTCTTCTGTGATTTCCGCATCCGCAAATGCGCCGGAGATGGAAGCGGCAGCTTCACTGATCCGTTTCTGTCCGTCTTCTGAATTCAGATATTCATCCAGATATTCCGCGTAGACAGCCGGATCCGCTGTCGGGATTTCATGATCGACAAGCCACTGCGGATAGCCGGACATCACCTGTACCAGAGCATTTCTGAATACGGCAGGATCGACAGCGGAAATTCCGCTTTCATCAAGAAGCTTGTTCACTTCCGTGCGCAGCAGCTCTCTTCCTTCTTCGCTTCTGAAATATTCACCGGCTGTTTCAGGCAGCTTTGCCCAGTCGGTTGTTTCCTTTTTGGCTGAATAATCGGTATAACCTTTGACCGTGCTTTCCGCAAGGTCCATCAGCTGCTTCGAATCCACATCGAATTTCAGCTGGCTGAGCATTGAGGCAAGATCGAGATTCATTTCCGGAGCATCGAAATTCAAAGAGGAAAGATCGACCGCATCGGAGAGATCGATTCCGGTGAATCCGCTGTTCAGGGAACTCATATCGAAATTGAATGCATTCTGCAGTGCCTTTTCATCCACACTGAAGATTTTGGAAAGATCGAATTCGCCGCCGGAACGGTCATCAAACCGCTTGCCGGTGATGACATTGATATCCGGATCTTTCAGCTGTGCCTGCACGATATCGCTCTGCAGAGACTGGCGGATTACATACTGTGTCATTTCCGTCGGATAGCAGATACCTGTCATTAACATTGCGGCGGATTCTGTATCCTTCGGCTGAACGACGCCGCAGATGGTGACTTCGGTTCCGTTTTCCACGAGGTTCTTCATGAACTTCTGATCTTCGCCTTTGTCTGTATAGACGCCGAATTCCTTGTCATAGACAAAGCGGTCGGCGGAACAGATCAGACTGAATTTCACATTCAGGAAGTCTTCATAGTCAAAATCCATGAGCTGGCTGTCGTCTTTTGTAATAAGCTTGTCATTTTCCGACAGTTCCTTCAGCATCTCACTCAGCTCATCCGGATCGCGCAGTCCCATTGCATAGAGTGTATAGTCGGTGACTCTTCCGGTTGCGGAAAGGACAAGGACGCATTCATTGAATTTCTCAGGCCAGCGTCCGGCTTTGACTTCATACTGTGTCATGTAGAGATCGGGATCATCCGGAATCGCATGGAATGTATCGGTGCTCATAAAGGCGGAAAGCGCCGCGGAGCTACCGGAGTATCCAAGTCCCATGGAACTGAACGTCACATCCGGATTGACCTGTCTGACTTTGTCTTCCTTATAAACCTGCCAGATTTCAGGGACGATGTTATAGCTGTATTCGACTGCCTTGGCATAGGTGTCCATCTCGCTTTCCGGGGTTTCCAGGAACTCCTTCAGTGAAACCAGGTCATTTGTATTGAGACCTGAGAACATCCGGGTAATCGTTTTTCTTTCCTGTACCCTGTCTTCACTGACTTCTTCCGTTGTGTCGGTTCTTTCTATTCCCGCCGTCAGTGAAACAGCGCTGGTCTGGATTGCGATCGGATATTCCGAAAGCGTATCTTCCTCAATCGAGCGGATGTAATCATTGACGCCGTTGGAGAGAGAAAGAATCAGTGCGATGCCGATGATACCGATGGAACCGGCAAAAGCCACCAGAAATGTTCTTGCCTTCTTTGTGCGCAGGTTGTTAAAGCTTAACGCCAGGGAAGTCAGAAGCGACATGGAGGATTTTCCGAGATTGTCCGTTCTTGTCGGTTCTTCCGTAATCAGATACGGATCGCTGTCGGAAATGATCTTTCCGTCTTTTAAGCGGACGATTCTGGTCGCATATTCTTCGGCAAGTTCCGGATTATGGGTAACCATGACAACCAGACGGTCTTTGGCGACTTCTTTTAACAGATCCATAACCTGTACGGATGTGTCCGTATCCAGAGCGCCGGTCGGTTCATCCGCCAGCAGAATATCCGGATCATTGACAAGAGCTCTTGCGATTGCGACTCTCTGCATCTGTCCGCCGGAAAGCTGATTCGGTTTTTTATGGACCTGATCGCCGAGTCCCACTTTTTCCAGTGCTTCCTTTGCCCTTCTGCTTCTTTCGCTTCCGGATACACCGGAAATGGTAAGGGCAAGCTCAACATTGGAAAGGATCGTCTGATGGGGAATCAGGTTGTAGCTCTGAAACACAAAACCGACCGTGTGATTCCGGTAGGAATCCCAGTCACGGTCTTTGTATTTTTTCGTCGAGATATCATTGATAATCAGATCGCCGCTGTCATACCGGTCCAGTCCGCCGATGATATTGAGCATTGTGGTCTTTCCTGAACCTGAAGGTCCGAGAACGGCAACAAACTCATTGTCACGCAGGCTGAGCGATACATGGTCGAGGGCAGTCTGAGACAGATCTCCCGTTACATATTTTTTACAGATATCTTTCAGCTGCAGCATATACCGTTAATCATTCTTATATCCTTAACGGTATACATTATAAACAAGTCCTGCAAAATAGATATTAAGATACACCCGTCAATCTTAAGGTTTTGTATATCATCGTGTTTTTGAACACAGCGATGGACAATATCATATAATTAAGTTCGGAGGCTCGGACAATGAACAGAAAAACAAGAGAAAAACTGGAACGTCTTCTTGAAAAAAGCTGGATCGGAACAGCCGCAGCACTTTGTATCGCGATCCTGTTCTATTATTTCATTCAGAACCTGCCGGTCCTGGCAGGCGGAATATCCTTTCTGATCGGAACGATTTCTTCCATGACAATCGGCATCATTCTTGCCTACCTGATCAATCCGATCTGTGTCTTTTTTGAAAAGAAAGTCTTTGGCGGCCTGAAAAACCGGAAAACAGCGCATACCGGTGCAGTGATCCTTTCCATCCTGCTTGTGCTTCTTGTGCTGGTTCTGATTCTGGTCATCCTGATTCCTGCCCTGGCGGAATCGCTGAATACATTGATCTCCAACCTTTCAAATTACATCCGCAGCGCTGACAGAATGATCGAGGAACTCGAGGCAAAGGCAGCTGTATACAATATCGATCTCAGCGCGGCTGCCGATAAGGCAAGCGACTGGATTGACGGCTTCATCAATCATATTCCCGATTACATTTCCGGCGTTGCTAAGAAATCCTTCCAGTTCGGCTCCAGCATGGTGTCATGGATGATCGGTCTGATCTTCGCTGTTTATTTCCTTGCCGGAAAAGAAGGAATCCTGAATGAAGTCAGCCGTCTGCGCCGTGTTCTTGTCAGTGAAGAAACCATTAAAAGACACAACACATTCCTGGCGCACTGCGATGACATCATGACGCACTATGTCGGATATACATTGATTGACGCACTGATCGTCGGTTTATGCAATGCAGTGTTCATGGTTGTATTCAATATTCCTTACGCTTCATTGGTTTCATTTATCGTCGCAATCACAAACCTGATTCCGACATTCGGTCCGATTATCGGCGGCGTGCTCGGCGGATTCCTGCTGGTGCTCCACAATCCGGTTCAGGCACTGATGTTTATCATATTCACACTGCTGCTGCAGACACTGGACGGCTATGTCATCAAACCCCGTCTGTTCTCCGGCTCGCTCGGTGTATCCTCTGTACTGATTCTGGCTTCGGTCATCATCGGCGGTGAGCTGTTCGGCATCGCCGGCATCATTCTCGCGATCCCGGCTGCCGCAATCATTACATATATTTACAAGGATCTGATCTTCCCGAGACTGCAGATGCGCAGACAGCGGATTGACGCGGAAGAGGCTGAATAAGCTGACGGAGACTTTATGCCTTTTGAACTGATCCGGAATGACATTACAAAAGTAAAGGCGGATGCCATCGTCAATTCCGCCAATCCCGAACCTGCAGTCGGCAGCGGAACGGATTCGGCAGTTTACAAAGCGGCAGGCTATGACAAAATGCTGAAGGAGCGGCAGAAAATCGGACAGATCAAACCCGGTGAAGCAGCTGTCACAAAAGCATTTGCCCTGCCGGCAAAATATGTCATCCATACAGTCGGTCCCATCTGGATGGGAGGAGAGAATAAAGAAGCTGAGACACTTGCGTCCTGCTACAGAAAATGCATGGCGCTTGCCGAAGTTCTCGGCTGTTCCTCCATCGCATTCCCTCTGATTTCCACCGGCGTCTATGGTTTTCCGAAAGATCTCGCGCTGTCAACCGCATTGAAAACCATCGAATCCTTTCTGGAGGATTCTGAGCTCAATGTCATCCTGACGGTATTTGACAAAGATTCATACGAACTGTCTTCTTCCACAAAATACGGTGTTCATGCATTCATCAATGACAATCTCGTTTCAAAGCAGCAGGCTGCGGAATATTCCCGTTCTGCCTATGAAAGAGAAAAAGCGCGGATGGGAAGATCTGTATATTCCAACAGCACCGGCATCATTCTTTCCGATGCGGTTCCAACCTTTCCGACAGGTTCCGTAGACGACATCCTGAAAACAAAAGGTGCGACCTTCCAGGAAAAGCTGCTGTCACTGATCGATGAAAAAGGACTCACGGATGTGGAAACCTATAAAAGAGCGAATATCGACCGGAAACTGTTTTCCAAAATCCGTTCCAACGCAGACTATGTTCCGAAGAAAACTACAGCGCTGGCTCTCGCAGCCGCGCTTGAACTGAATTATGCTGAAACCCAGGATCTTCTTGCGCGGGCAGGAATGACACTGTCTCACTCTTCACGCTTTGATCTGATCGTCGAATACTGCATCAGAAACAGAATCTATGATGTTTATCAAATCAATTCCATTCTTTTCGACAACGGTCAGCATCAGCTGGGATCATCTGAATAAGTCAATCACCCCGCCTAAGTTCTAATGAACTATAGGCGAGGCTTGTAAGCAGGAAAGAATTACATTCAATTCTGCTGTC
>CAMVGT010000008.1 GCA_947167125.1 uncultured Erysipelotrichaceae bacterium | reverse complement strand
ACAGAAGAAACCGCTGAAGAAGAAATCCCGGAAGAGGAAGAAAACGAAGAAGAAACTTCTGAAGAGGAAATACCTGGAGAAGAAAATCCTGAGGACCCTCTGCCGGAAGAGCCGCAGCCGGAAGAACCTGTCGCGGATGAAACCGTTCCGGAAGAGGAAACGGAAACTCCGCCTGTCTATTCCGGATTTACAGAGATTGACGGCTTCATCTATTACTATGATCCTGCAACCAATGAGCCTCTGAAAGGCATTCAGACAATTGAAGGAAACCGCTATTACTTCAGTGAAACTGACGGGGCAATGCTGTATGGAATGCAGGAATATGCAGGCAATACATACTGGCTGGATCCTTCAACCGGCATCATGCAGTACGGAAAAGTAGTCACGGAAACCGGCAGCTATTATTTCCATGGGGAAACCGGTGTTCTGTGCTCCGGCTTCATTCAGGAATACGGCAATACATATTATGTCGATCCGGCTAGCGGCGACAAGGCGCTCGGATGGCTGAATGCGGACGGGCAGACATATTATTTTGATCCGGCAGACGGGATCATGAAAACCGGACTGACCGCGGTGGAAGAAGAAAAATATTATCTTGATCCATCGGAAGGGTATCTGCTGAAAGGCCAGCAGTTTATTGACGGATCATGGTATTGCTTTGATGAAAGCGACGGCCATATGCTGACAGGCTTCCACTATATTGAAGAACTGCACAGAACGGTTTATTACGATCCTGAGACCGGAATCATGAGCCACGGCACCATTGAGGAGGAAGGGAAAAACTACTATCTCAATGAGGATACCGGCGCTGTTTCTTCCGGAATGATCCGGGAATTCGGGGAAACCTATTATATTGATGAAGAAAGCGGAGAAAAGGTAAGCGGTCAGGTCTTTGACGGACAGGACTGGTATTACTTTGACGAAGAAACATATCAGAAACATACCGGCTTCAAATATATCAAGGAAGAAAAGAAAACTTCCTATTACGATGAGGAAGGAAGACTGGTCAGAGGCGAAAGAAAGATCGGCTCCTACAACTATTATTTCGATGAATTCACTGCCGGCATGGCAACCGGATTCACCGAAATTCCTTCCGCAAAAAAGACCGCATACTTTGATGAAAACGGCCATATGCTGTTTGGGGAACAGAAGATCGGTACCGGCGAATACTATTTCAAGCCGTCCACCGGCGCCATGGTTACCGGTTTCTATTATCTGAGCAACAAGAAAATTACGGTCTACTATAACGAAAACGGACGCAAGCAGTATGGTGAGAAAAAGATCAACGGCTACTGGTATTATCTCAATCCGGATACAGGCGCAAGATATACCGGCTTCCGCTATCTGTCTGATTCCGATGTGCTGCGCTATTATGATTCCAACGGACGGATGAAGACATCTGCCTTTACCTATCAGGGCAATACATACAATGTCAAATCCAACGGTGCAATCATCAATCCGTATCACTACAGTGTTCCCTATTATGCACAAGGCGACGGCAGATGGGGTTCCATCTATTACGGCGCATGGAATATGGCAAATACAGGCTGTGTTCCTTCCAGCATCGCAATGGCAATTTCCGCAGTCACAGGAACCGCGGTTACTCCCAATGATGTGGCATACTGGCTGTACAACAGCACTTCGGAATACAACCGCACAGAAGTCGGAGGCTCCGGATTATGCGCGCCCAAAGCGGCAGCCGCCTGGGGGATCCAGACTACCGCAATCGGTTCATTAAGCAATCTCAAAGCGCAGCTGACCATGGGCAAAGTTGTCACGGCTGCGATGAATCCGGGACTCTTCTGTCCGTCCGGATTTACCCACATGATCATTCTGACCGCGATCAGCGGAAACAGCGTCTATGTACAGGATCCGCTGTATTCTTCAAGAAACGGATGGTATGACATCAATACCATCTGGGCACAGAGAAGCACGGACCGTACGGACAACCGCGGCGGCTACGTATTCTATGCTTTCTACAAACAATGGTTCTGACAGATTGAAAATACCGGCTTTTCCGGTATTTTTGAATCAATGATCCAATCCGCAGGAGATGAGTATGAACAGAAACAGAACAATTGCCGTAACATCGCTGGCCTTATGCATGGGAATTGTCTTTATGATCCCGCATATGCAGAAGGTTGACGCGCTATTAAATATGCCCAAAGAAGAGCCGGTTCAGGAAGAAGAAATTCCTGAAGAAAGCATTCCGCAGAATGAAAACGTTCAGGAAGTGACAGCTGCGGAAGAATCTGTGCCTGCAGAAGAACCGGAACTGAAGGAAACGGAAGAACAGCCGGCAGAAGCTGTACAGGAAGAAACGGCGATGCCTGAAGAAACGCAAGTGGTTTTTGAAGAGCCTGCATTGCAGGAAGTGAATGAACCTGCTGTGACAGATCCGGATACAGGCGAAGAACTGCGGGGCATGCAGTTTATCGACGGCGACTGGTATTACTTTGATGAAGAAGACGGGCATATGGTAACCGGGCTGGTTTATCATAAGCAGATCAAAAAGACCTACTGCTATCATCCTGAAACCGGAAAAAGATGCACCGGCACAGTACTTGTCGATGGGGTTTATTACTACATCAACGAAGAGACATGGGAACCCTGTTCCGGATTTATCCAGGAATTCGGCAAAACCTATTATGTGGATGAAGAAACCGGCACAAAGAAATCCGGCCAGGTGTTTGACGGCAGATACTGGTATTACTTCGATGATAAAACATACGAGCTGAGCACCGGTTTTAAATATATCAAGCCGGAACGGAAAACGGTTTATTACAATTCCAGCGGCAGGATGGTAACCGGAGAAAGAAAGATTTCCGGCTATACCTATTATTTCGATGAAAATGACGGCGCAATGCAGTATGGTTTTCAGAAATATGAAGGCAAGACGGTTTACTTCGATGAAAAAGGCCATATGCTGTTCGGTGAACAGTCGATCAACCGCAATGAATACTATTTCGATCCGTCAACCGGCGCGATGAAAACCGGATTCCGTTCAGCAGGCGGGAAAACATATTACTACAGCTCAAACGGAATCAAGCAGTACGGCTGGCTGAATCTGAACGGCTATACCTATTATTTCGATGAAACAGGCGGGGCGATGGCTGTCGGAAAGAAAACCATAGGCGGAGTCAGCTGCTTCTTTGACGATAACGGCCATCAGGTGGATTTCAATGACACATCAAGCTATCTGGTTGTCGCAAACAAAAAGCACAGGCTTCCGGAAGGCTATGCGCCGTCCGACCTGGTCATCCCGAATGTGGCGATGAACTATACGATGTATCTGCGAAGCGAAGCTGCCTATGCAATCGAGCAGATGTTTGCGGCCGCCGCAAGAAGCGGAATTACCCTCAGACTTGGTTCTGCCTACCGCTCGGAAGCACTGCAGAATCAGCTTTATTGGGGATATGTTGCCCAATACGGACAGGCGACAGCGGACACGATCAGTTCAAGACCGGGCTATTCCGATCATCAGACCGGACTTGCGGCGGATATTTCCGACCATGACGGGGCAACCTATCTGACCCAGGCGATGGAATATACACCGGAAGGAATCTGGCTGCGGGATCATGCCCATGAATACGGATTCATCATGCGCTATCCCAAAGGCAAGGACGCAATCACCGGCTATTCCTATGAGCCATGGCATTTCCGCTATATCGGCGTGGAATATGCGACAAAGATCTACAATACAGACGTCTGGTATTCATTTGAAGAATACTTCGGCGTTGAAGGCGGAGATTACAATTGATGAAAAAACAGAAGCAGGTCTAAGCGATCTGTTTCTGTGCGTTATCACGGTATTCCTTCGGTGTCATCCCGGTATGTTTTTTAAAACATGCGGTGAAGTAGCTCTGATCGCAGAAACGCAGAAAGGATGAAATGCGGTCCTTCCGAACTGGAAGAGGAAATTGTACAGGACGTAAAGGATCTCAGTGAAATTTTCGGCAGAAAAGTCACAGGCTTTGCCTATCCGTACGGCGTTTCATCAGAAGCTTCTGCAGAATATCTGAAAAAAGCCGGCGTGAAATACGCAAGAGTCGTGAAGTCGGATGACTCCTTCCGTTTTCCGGAAGATCCGTATCATCTGCCGATGACCTGCTGGCATATTTCGAAGAAAGCATTTGAGAAAATTGACAGGTTCATAAATGAAGAGCGGAAGGAAGACATGCTGTTTGTGATGTTCGCACACGGCTATGAATTTGATTTCAATACAAAAGAAAGCAACTGGCGCAAGATGACGGAAATCTGCAGAAAGGTTTCATCTCAGAAGGATATCATCTGCTGTTCCATTTCCGAAGCATTTGAAGATCATGAAAGGGGAAATGCATGAAACATTGGGTTCCTGTCTGGCATCAGGCAATCACAGAGAACGCTCTGTCAAAAAGAGGTTCTGACAAAGAAAAAACTGTTACATTTACCATCCGTATTCCTTTCGCATGTACCAGGGTCAGGATGCGCTTTTCCAACCGCTACGGAAACAATCCTTATGACATCAAAGGCGTCTCTGTAATTCATAACAATACGATTCATTATGTATCTTCTCAGGGAAGCAGTGTTTTTGAAGTGCCGATGAATACGGTAATGACAAGCGATGAAACAGATGTAGTGACAGACGGGCCGTGCGATCTGACCGTCAGGATCTGTTACAGCGGTCTCATCACAGACGGCAATTCCATCGAAGAATATGCAGACTTGCAGGATGGAAACCTGACGGATGTCCTTCCTGAATCCGGTGAAATTCATAAGCCGCTGTTTTTAAAGCTGCTGGGGATTTCCAATACTGTTCCGGCTCTGGAGTTGATTGAAGCCGAAACAGAAACAGATACCTCATGTGTTGTGGCATTCGGTGATTCCATCACGGCAATGAGCAGATGGACAAAACCGCTCTCCCGGCGCCTTGAAGACGCATATCACGGAAAATATGTTCTGCTGAATTCCGGTATTTCCGGCAACTGTCTCCTGTATCGCAGAGACGGCGCAATGGGAAAGCTGTTCGGAAGAGAAGGGATAAACCGCTTTGAAGATGATGTTTTGAATATTCCGAATGTCAGTACTGTTATCTTCGCACTCGGCGTCAATGATGTTTCTTATATCACGGAAGAAACAAAGGGAACAATCAATACAGATGCATTTATCAAAGCCGTAACGGATATCGTCAATCAGCTTCATGAACGGAATATCCGCGTTGCTGTTCAGACGATCACACCGCGCCTGAAATGTGCCCGTTCCATGGGAAAATTCACACAGGAAATGGAGAATGTCCGCCTGGAATGGAATGAATGGATCCGCACAGCCGGCATCTTCGATTACGTAGTGGATCAGGAAAAGGCGGTTAAGGCAAGAGATCTGCAGGGACTTTATTTCAAAGAAGGTCTTCATCAGGGCGACCATCTGCATCCTAATGAAGAAGGCGGACGGATCATGGCGCAGAACTATGATCTGAAGCAGCTGACCGGTGAATAAAAGAAAAAGCAGAACCAAATCAAAACAGGGAACGGCCGGACCGTTCCCTTTTCCGTAGATTCAGCAATACAGATGATCACCGCCAGCCCATCCCGGCATACTGCACTCAGCCTTGTTTCAAAGAGCCGGTTTCCATATTCTGGAAATTGCTTGGGAAAAAACCGGATTTCAATCATAATGCAGGTGTGAGGTAAAAAGAGATGAGTGAAAAGAAAGCAGCAGTACTTTTAGCGGATGGATTTGAAGAAGGTGAATCCTTATTCGTTGTTGACATTTTCAGAAGAGCAGGCGTCAAAGCGGATTCCGTATCCATCGAAGGAGAGATGGTCAGAGGCTGTCATGATATCTATGTCAAAGCAGAACGGATCATTTCTGAAGATATCTTTGATGAATATGACATGGTCGTGATTCCCGGCGGAATGCCCGGAGCTGAAAATCTGAAAAACTGCGAACTTGTCATCAGATGGGTTCAGAAGTTTGTAAAGGAAGATAAATATGTTGCGGCAATCTGTGCCGGTCCGATGGTTCTGAAGCAGGCAGGCGTTTCCGAAGGCAGAACACTGACCTCCTATCCGGCAGACAAATACCGTGCCATGTTTGAAGATTCCGACTATATCGATGACAATTCCAAAATGGATATGATGGTTGTGCAGGATGGAAAACTGATCACCAGCAGAGGACCTGCGACAACATTCCCATTTGCGTTTAAGCTTGCGGAAGTGCTTGGCGGAAATGTCGAAGCCGTCAAAAACGGAACCCTGTATAACGCATTGAACGAATGCGTCAGAAATTCATAATCATTCAGAGGAGAAATCCTCTTTTTTTTCGGAATTGCTGTGAGCTGCAAGCAGGCTTTTCTGTATATATAGGTGCGAGGGAATCATGAAATATCATTTCAGAGGTATATGAATATGTTAAAGGCATTTATTGCTGGCGCAGCAGCCGCGGTGTTATTGGCAGGAGCGGAAGTAAGAACTGCTCCGTACAGATATGAAGAAAAATCGCAGGCAGATGGACTGAAAAAGACATCCAGACTGTACCGCCGGAGATTACTGAAATCTTTGAGAAGGCAATCACCGGATTGTCGGTTTCAATTACCGTGCAGTCGAGGTTATCGATACCCAGATTGTCAACGGCACCAATTACCGGATCCGGGCGGAATCCAAAGCGCATTATGCCGATGGTGAAAAGCAGTATGCGATCATTACGATTCATGAGGATCTGAACGGCAATGTGAGCGTTCTTGATTTCATGCTCGAATAAAACACCGGGAAAAAAAGGAAATCTGCGTACCGGCTATGATTCTGACAGCAGGCGGAAGAAATGATTCAGTCTGCTGTCATTTTTCTGTTTTCATCATTTTTACACATGCAAACAGTTTGGTTTGGTGTAAGATGGAATTCCATCTCACGAAAAAACCAAATCATCAAATCGACATGAAAGGGGGAGTTCATGTTTTTGTCACAGCTTCAGTTTGAACTGAATGATTTTGTCATCCGCGATTTTAAAGAAATCGGGCAGATTGATTCGCCGGTTTATGCTGAACACGGCGGAGAAAAAAGTGAATATCTTGTTGTCCTTTACAATGAGGAAACAGATTCTTTCTGGACACTGGGAATGGATTCCTTTCAGAAAGAGGAATTTGAAAAAGCAAAGAAGATCGATCAGATCGGCGCCTACTGGGATCTGATCCGCAGCACCTACAGAAGCGAACAGAAATCTCTTGTCTACCGCAGGATCGGCGCAAAGGCATATGTGTTCAATCTTGACCGTTTTCATGCAAAGCATCCGTATACCGCTTCAAAAATCATCCTCTGGGATTCGGAACAGATGGATCATCTGCTGATGAAATATGACCGCGATGTTGTGGAAACGTCCTTCGCCATTCATTCGCTGAATTATCCGCAGATCGAAAAATTATATAAAGCAGGATTTGAATCAATTATCCTGAACTGGGTATTGCGGGATAACTATCCGCCTTCGCTTGTGGCTCAGTTTGAGAAATGTTTCCGGAATGCGGGCAATGTAAAGCAGATCACTTCACTGACAAAGGGACAGTGGTCGCAGCTGCTGAATTTTAAGCTGGATCTTTCCGAATGGCTGTGGATCATGCAGATACTGACCGGCTGCCATGTGACCGACGCCAATGTCACACCGCTTGTGAAAATGATGATCCGCGGCGGGGAACGCTTCCGCAAAAGCTTCGAAAAGATCACGCAGTGCACAGCGGACGGACAGACTGCATATGATGCCGACCAGCTGATCAGGGATCTTCGCAATGATCATGGAAAAACAGGAATGGATCCGCAGCAGGCATGTATCTATCTCTGGGATTACATCCGCCTCTGTCAGAGAAACAAGGTGGAGCCGGATTACCGGACGGAAAATCTGCGCGATGAACATGACATGATGGAAATCATGCAGAGGGAGAAAAAAGAGGCGGGCAATGACGAAAAGACAATGAAGGTCTATGCCGACCGCTATGACCAGCTTGCCGTCTACCTGTTTGAAAGTGAAGAGCTGACTGTGGTTCTGCCGCAGAAGAGAAGCGACCTGATTTATGAAGGCCGCAACAATCACAACTGTGTCGGAAGCCTGTATGTTTCCCGCTATGAAAAAGGGACATCGCAGATCTTCTTCATCCGCAGAAAGAGTCAGCCGGAGGCATCCTACATCACCGTTGAACTGAACAAAGCATGCGATCAGACGATCCAGGCATTCTATTCCTACAACCGGAAAATCACGGAAAAACGGGATCTGGAATTTATTGCGGCATGGTTAAAGAACAACCGCAGGGTCAACCGGACAGTGAAGAGCGGAACCGGTCTTTTCACACTGACGGATGACTTGCTATAATTCTGTTAAGAAATTGAGGAAAGAAGGAAAAATCATGATCAGACGTGAAAACGAATGCACGGTTGAATACCGTGAACACATGCGTGACGGCGACGGAACCGTTCAGCTTACCAACTTCATTAACGATCCGAAGGAACTGTGTGAAAAGGGACGTCTCTTTTCAAAGATCACACTGAATCCGGGCTGTTCCATCGGTTATCATGTCCATGAAACAGATTCCGAACTGTTCTATATTCTCAAAGGAACAGCAGAATACAGCGATAACGGCACGATTCGCACTGTTTCCGCAGGCGATGTGACAATCTGCCCGCCGGGCGAAGGCCATTCCATTGCCAACCGGACAGAAGAAATTGTGGAACTGGTCGCTGTCATTGTCTATGCATAAGGTGCGGCAGATATGAAATACTACATGCCTGTCAGGGTCTATGATGAAAATGAATGCGTCAAAGCGCATGCGAAAGAACTTTCATCATACGGCTCCCATGCCCTGATTGTGACAGGGCGGCATTCCGCAGTTTCCTGCGGCGCACTGGATGATGTCTTAAACGCATTAAAGGAAAACGGCGCTGAATACAGCGTCTTCAATGAAATCGAAGAAAATCCTTCGGTTGAGACAGTTGTAAAAGCGGCTGCTTACGGAATGCAGGAAAAAGCTGATTTTGTGATCGGAATCGGCGGCGGATCGCCGCTTGATGCGGCCAAGGCGATTGCCTTCCTGATGAAACGGAACGGAAAGCCGGAAGATCTTTATGACGCTTCCCTTCCTGCCGATGCATTGAGCGTGATCGCGGTTCCGACCACATGCGGAACCGGATCGGAAGTAACGGGTGTCTCAGTCCTGACCGTTCACGAAAAGAAAACAAAGATTTCGATTCCGCACAGAATCTTCCCGAAGCTCGCATTGATTGACGGGAAGTATCTGAGAACAGCGCCGCATTCAATGATTGTCAATACAGCCGCCGACGCATTTGCGCACATGGCGGAAAGCTATCTCAGTGTAAAAGCGGATGATTATTCAAGATCTGCAGCACTCAGCGGGCTTTCGATCTGGAAGGATGTCAGAGATGTACTGAGCGCGAAAAAAGAAGCGGATGATGAAGATCGGGCAAAGCTGATGCGTGCTTCCGCCTTTGCCGGTATCGCGATTGCCCAGACAGGCACTTCCGTTCCGCATGCCTTAAGCTACATTCTGACCTATGAGGATCATATTCCTCATGGCCGGGCGGCAGGTTATTTCCTTGGAAATTTCATTGCCTGCGCCAATGAAGAGGACCGCAGCGCAATCCTGCGCGCTGCAGGTTTTGAAACAATTGAAGAACTGAAGGATTTCCTGAATGAAATATTCGGGACAATTGAAGTCAGACCGGAAACACTGAAGCGTGCATACGAAACAGTTGCCGCAAATCCGGTGCGGATGAAGAGCTGCAGATTTGAGATGACAGCAGATCTTCTGAAGCAGATTGCAGGACTTTAAAACCTTTACGAAAACAGATGGAGAAGCAGCTCTGTCTGTTTTTCTCTCTGTTATTATTTCTGTTTTTTGAATACAATAAAGGATATGGCAAAATTGGAAAACTGGAAAAATTATTTCCGCGATGACGCATTGCGCGAAGGCTATAACCTGTTTCAGAACGGCGCGGTATCCAATTACCGGGAAACCGATCCGACCCGTTTTGTGGTGTCTGTCGAGGACAGGGGCATCCGCAGACGGGTTGTGATGAAGACAATCGGGCTGAGGCTGCTGGGCGAGTGCAGCTGTTTTGAAGGCGGCAGAGGCTATTTCTGCAGGCATATGGCGGCCGCAATGTATTATGGCGAAAAGCAGAATTTAGTCGATAACGAACTCTTCGATCCCAAAACGCATGAGGATTATTATTTCAACCTTGCCCGGATGACGGAAAACATGCGGTTTTCTTCAAACCGGATCCGCAGTGCAAAGCATCTTCTGGAAGCGGGAAACGTTGTGCTTGAGCGGGTTCAGACCGGCTACCGCAGCTATGGATACAATGAAAACCTCATCGGAATTGCGACCGGGTACGTGATCACAAGAAACGGAAGGGCATCCCTGCGGGTGCAGTTCAACCGCGACCGGATTGAAATGGCTGACTGCGATGCCTGCCACAGCTTCTATTACAGTTCTATTTACAGCAGCGGACGAGAACTGTGCGAACATCAGATCGCGTTTCTGATCCTGCTGGATCGATACATTCAGAAATACAATCCGGGCGATGAAACCAGTCCGATGGGTATTTCCCTCCTGAATGCCTTTGCCGGAATGCAGGCAATCAGGAAGATTGATGAAAATACAACAAGAGCCAGGGTGATTACCCTTGAACCAAGGCTGACCCTTTCCAAAGGGGATGAACTGCAGCTTTCCTTCCGGATCGGAACCAGTAAGCTGTATGTTCTGAAAAATATGCCGGAAATGGAAGAAACGAAGGAAAACTTCGGGATTTTCAAACTCGGCAAAGGCAATGAACTGCAGTTTTCCAGGGAAACATTCACGGATGAATCAGAGCCCTGGTATCAGTTCATGCGCAAGCAGCTGAAAGAGGAAGAGATCTTCCGTGAACGTGTCAGACGCCAGTATGGCGATGTGCAGCAGAAAGAAACAGCATCTTATTTCGGGCTGCGGGGGCAGGTTCTTGATGATTTCTATGAGCTTTCCAACGGCAAATCGCTTCCGTTTTCAGATAAAGGAAACGAGGATGCCGCGAAATATCTGCAGGTCACACAGGCTCCCTTCCGTCTCAGTCTGAAAGTGGAAAAGCTGATTGAAAGGGATAAATTTGCCGGCGTGACAATTACCGGAACACTGCCTGTCATGATCAACGGCGCAAAATCGGTCTACTTCATTTCCGGAAAATACCTTTCTGTTCTTTCGGAAGAGGACCGTCAGTTTGTTCAGCCGTTCCTGGATGCCTCATCCGGAACATCGATCAAGATGAAGATCGGCGTCCGCCATCTTTCCGAATTCTACTACCGTGTTCTTCCTGCCCTCAGAGAACATCCGATGATCACGCTTGAGGAAGATGAAACGGTAATTGATTTCCTGCCGCCTGAAGCACGCTTCTCCTTCTGGCTGGATGTGGAAGACAATATTGTCACATGTACCGGAAAAGTCGATTATGACGAAAACAGCATTGATCTCAAAGCTGTGACAGACGCAGATCTGCCGCTGCCTTCCTGGCGCGATTACACACAGGAAAACGCGGCGGTTGAAGCAGTGGAGCAGCAGTTCTCCTACTATAATCCGGAAAAGAAATATTTCTTTGAGGACAAGGATGATGACAGTCTTTATGAACTGCTGGACAGCGGTGTGCGCAGACTGATGGAGATCGGCGAAGTGCACGCTTCCGACGCGTTCGGACGCCTGCGCATCAGACGCACGCCGGTCATCAATGTCGGCGTATCGCTTTCCAACAATCTGCTGGATCTTGAGATCACCACCCAGCAGCTGTCAGCCGATGAACTTCTTGAAGTTCTGGAAAGCTACCGCAGAAAGAAGAAATTCCACCGTCTGAGAAACGGTGAGTTCATTGCCTTCGATCAGAATGAATCGATGGAAATGTTAACCGAAATGATGGATTCAATGGGAATCGACCTTGATGAATTCGTCAAAGGAAAACTCCATCTGCCGGCTTACCGCGCGCTCTATGTCAATAAGATGCTTGAGGAACATGACTCGATCGCAGCTGAACGCGACCGTCATTTCCGCAATCTGATCCGCAACTTCAATTCCGTCAAAGACTCGGAATACGATGTGCCTTCCTCAATGAAGCCGATGCTGAGAAACTATCAGATCTACGGCACTAAGTGGCTGCGCACACTGTCAGGTCTTGGCTTCGGCGGCATTCTTGCGGATGACATGGGACTCGGCAAGACGATCCAGATGATTGCCTACCTGCTTGCGGAAAAGGAAGCAGGGGAAACCAGACCTTCATTGATTGTCTGTCCGGCATCGGTTGTGTTCAACTGGGCGGAGGAATTTGCCCGCTTCGCGCCGCAGCTGAAAGTCATTCCGCTTGCGGGAACAGCTGCCGCAAGATCTAAGCTGATGGATGAGGATACCGATGTCTTTGTCACATCCTATGATCTGCTCAAGCGCGATATCGGAAAATACAAAGGCCATCAGTTTGCCTGCGAAGTACTGGATGAAGGCCAGTTTATCAAGAATCCCAAAGCAGCTGTTTCCAAAGCCGTTAAAATCATCGACGCCGAACACCGCTTTGTGCTGACCGGAACGCCGATTGAAAACCGTCTGAGCGAACTCTGGAGCATCTTCGATTTCCTGATGCCCGGATTCCTCTATACCTATGACCGCTTCCGCACCTCCTTTGAAACGCCGATTGCGAAGAATAAGGATGAGCTGATCACAGCACAGTTAAGGAAGATGGTTTCGCCGTTTATTCTGCGCCGTCTGAAGCAGGATGTGCTCAAGGATCTTCCCGAAAAGATGGAAGAAGTGCGCTATGCACG
This sequence comes from uncultured Erysipelotrichaceae bacterium, assembly GCA_947167125.1. GTDB lineage: Bacteria > Bacillota_I > Bacilli_A > Erysipelotrichales > Erysipelotrichaceae > Bulleidia. Next base: position 47,039 of record CAMVGT010000008.1, on the reverse strand, counting down.
CTTTGATGAAGAACAGCAGAAAGTCTATGACGGCCAGGTTGTCAGGATGAAGCAGATGATCGCCTCATCCGATGATGACGGTCAGAACAAGATCCGCATCCTGGCGGAACTGACCAGAATCCGTCAGATCTGCTGCGATCCGTCACTGATCCTGGAAAACTACAGCGGTGAATCGGCAAAAAAGGATGCCTGCATCCAGCTGATTGAAAGTGCGATTGACGGCGGACACAAGATGCTGGTTTTCTCCCAGTTCACTTCAATGCTGGACATTCTGAAAAAGGAACTGGATGAAAGGCAGATTGAATACTATGTCATCAACGGCTCCACCGGCAAGGAAGAGCGTATGAAGCTGGTGCATCAGTTCAATGAGAACGAAGTTCCGGTCTTCCTGATTTCCCTGAAAGCCGGCGGCACCGGTCTCAATCTCACCGGCGCGGATGTTGTCATCCATTACGATCCATGGTGGAATCTGGCGGCCCAGAACCAGGCGACCGACAGAGCCCACCGCATCGGGCAGAAGAGCACCGTTACGGTATACAGAATCATTGCCAAGGATACGATTGAGGAAAAGATTCTGGAGCTGCAGGAAGCGAAAAAAGATCTTTCCGACGCAATCCTTTCCGGCGAGACAACTTCACTCGGACAGCTTTCCAGAGACGAACTTCTCGAACTGCTTTCCTGAATTCATGCATGACCATGGGAAAATCCCATGGTTTTTTCGGTTTAAAGACAATGCGTGAAAACGATCATGTATAATGGATTGCGAAAAGAGGAAACCATATGAAGAAAAACGGAGCCATGTATGTATATGTGATGCTTGCTATGTGCGGACTGGTCGGAACTGCAGTCGGCATCTGCAGCGGAACAGCAGGTCTGTTCTACAGCCACATGTCGAAAGATCTCGGTATTTCATCCGGTTCCATCTCATTGATGTACACCATTACCGCTCTTTCTTCGGCATTTTCCGGTCTTCTGATTCCGGTGATTCTGAGGAATGAGAAGATGCTGAAGCCGCTGATCATTGCGGGCAGTCTGCTGTGCTGCGGCGGAACGCTTCTGCTTTCAATGACTTCAAGCATCTGGCTGATGTATCTCATCAGCATCATCCGCGGAGCGGGAGCGGGACTGTTAAGCTTTGTACTGGCGACGACTGTCATCAATAACTGGTTCTATGCGCGCAACGGTCTGATGGTTTCCATTGCGATGGCATTCTCCGGTCTTCCCGGCGTTCTGCTGTCCAATATCATCACCAATGTCATCCTTTCCCAGGGATGGCGTACAGGATATGTATTCGTGACGGGTGTCATGCTGGTGTTCTGCGCTCCTGCGCTCTTACTTCCGGTGAAGCTGCGTCCGCAATCCGCAGGCCTGCAGCCTTACGGATACGAAGACTATCTGAAATACCGTGAAGAAAACAAAGACAAGGTTGTCTATACCGCAAACAGCGGCCATATCGAAATTTTCTCGGTGGAGATGATTTCCATTCTTCTCTTTACAATCTTTGTTGCGATAATTGCCGCAATGATGCAGCATCTTCCTTCCCTCGGTCTTTCCCTGGGCTTTACGGCAGGTGTCGGCGCATTGATGAGCTCAATGGCAAGTACAGCCAATATTGTCTCAAAGCTGATGTACGGTACCCTCGTGGATAAAATGGGCGGCCATAAAACTTCAACATTATGTGCCTGCATCAATGTGATCGCGGTCGTGCTGATGCTGACGGTGCACACACCGGCTGTCATGATCGCAAGCGCGTTCCTGTTCGGCTTCAGCTTTGCCAACAGTTCAACAGCGATCTCTGTTCTGACCCGCGAAACATTCGGAATGGAGAATTATACAAGAGTCTATCCGATTATGTCGTTTGCCCTGGCAGCCGCAAATGCGCTGGCTGTCACCCTGTTCGGTATGCTTTATGACGCGGCAGGATCCTATAACCCGGCGCTGATCCTCTGTCTGGTACTGCAGACAGGAGTCATCCTTCTGGTTCTCAATCTGCTGCGCAGAAAGGACCGGCAGGCCGCATGATCAAAGCAATTCTGTTTGATTACGACGGCACGCTCAGCGACCGGAAACGTTCTGCCTATAAGATGTACCGCGATATGATGCATCAGATCTGTCCTGAAATCTCAGATGACAGCGTTGAAATGGAGGCGCTTGTTCAGCGCTGCATGCTGTATGATCAGAACGGCATCGCAAAAAAGAATACTGTCATGGAAGCCATGAAGCCGTATATCGGTGACATTGATGTTCAGAAATGGGCAAAGTACTGGGCAGACAATTTTGACCGTTTCCAGACGGAACGGAATGGCGCAAAGGAAGTACTGAAGCGTCTTCATCAGAAATACAGAACCGGAATCCTGTCCAACGGCACATATGAATCACAGCTTGCCAAGATTCAGAGTCTGCAGGTTGATCAGCTCGTGGATGAAGTGATTGTTTCAGGACAGTACGGCATTCACAAACCCGACCGCAGGATCTTTGAAATCGCTGCAGAACGGCTCGGCGCATCGTGCGGAGAAACCGTATTTGTCGGAGATACCTTCTTCACCGATATATACGGCGCGCTGAATGCCGGCATGAAAGCGGTCTGGATCCCGGAGGAAACAGGAACAGTCAGCGATTATACAGGCTGCAGAATCAGCACACTCTTTGAACTGTGCGATGTATTGGAGAAAGGCGGATTGCAATGAAAGAATTCAGAAAACATCTGCTTGCCCTGTTAAGCATCACAATGCTTGCAGGTCTGGCAGGCTGTAAAAAAACAGATCCTCAGCCGACAAAGGAACCGCAGCCGGTTCCTGCGGAAACAGAACAGGCAGAACCTTCACCGACACCGACGCCGGAAAGCACGCCGGCTCCCACCCCGGAAGCCACCCCGACACCGGAACCGACGGAAGAGCCTCAGGCTTCAATCTCGGAAGATGATGTCTATGACACCAAGGATGAAGTTGCGCTGTATATCTACACATTCCATCATCTGCCTTCCTGCTATATGACCAAGAAAGAGGCAAGAAAGAAAGGCTGGGAAAACGGCGCATTGAACCAGGTGATCCCGGGAATGTGCATCGGCGGCGATTATTTCGGAAACTATGAAGGACTCCTGCCGGAAAACGGCGACGATTATTACGAATGCGATATTGATACCATGCACAGAAAATCACGCGGCGCCAAACGCATCATCTTTACCGAAGACGGTGATGTCTGGTATACCGATGATCACTATGAATCTTTTGAACAGCTGTATGACGGAGATGAATGATATGAGCAGAAGAATCAGACTTGACGCTTCCCGCCTGACAAACCGGGAAGATATGGGAATCTATATGAAAGAGGCATTCAGCCTGCCGGACTATTTCGGAAGAAATCTGGACGCGCTCAGGGATTGTCTGGAGGAAGTGGCGGAAGAAACAGAAATTGTTCTGGACCGCGACTGTGTACAGACGATCTGTGAAAATCCATATGCCTACAAAGTACTGCTTGTCATCGGACGGGCAGCGGAAAACAATCCTTATCTTCATATTCTGTTCCGTTAAAACCGGGTTAGCACCTCTTCAGGAAAGGGGTGCTTTTTTTATTTTTCCTGCAGTTTTTCAAATCTGTCAGAAACCGACAGATCGGGCGGATCTGTCAGAAAAAGCGGATTTTCAGGATCCGTATACAAACCGTCAGATATGAAAATCTCTCCGTTTCGCGAAGAGAGAAAATCCGCTATTAATAATCCTGCACCCCGCAGAATGACACAATCGGGGATGTTCCTTATCTCTGGACCATACACTAACCTCTACTTCTTCAAGGAGCGTTCCCGATGATGAATCCTGACAGCTGGCATACTTCAGTTCGAAAAGTTGGTAATCGTTTAATCCTCCTACTTGTCATTCTGCGGCTGCTTTTTACAAGAGTATTCGGAATTTACCCGGTCAGGGGAAATTCCATGTATCCGACCCTGCGCGATGGCGACCTGTGTATTACCTACAGACTGGAGCCCTACACCCGATCAGAGACCATCGCATACCAGACCGGAGGCGCCGTCCGGTTTGCCCGCATTGCGGCAGGGGAAAACGACACTGTCGAAATTACACAGGGCGAAATCCTTCTGATCAACGGATATCAGCCGGCGGAGGAAATCTTCTACCCGACAATACCGGGTCCTTCCTCTGAAAGTCTTCAGATCACTGTGAGTGAAAAACACTGGTACCTGCTGAACGACTTCCGGACTGATCTTTCCGACTCAAGAACGTATGGCTCCATCCCTGAAAGTGCCCTTCTCGGAAAAGTGATCTTTCTTTTCCGCAGAAGGGGATTCTGAATCACATAAGGAGGTGATGAAAAAATGAATCGAAAGGCTGAAAAGCTGACTGCGCTGAGCACTGCCGCACTGAGCGTCTTCGCGCTGAACCTGACCGCTGCCCGTGCAGCAAACTACACACCGGTGCAGGGAACCGGCACAACCTTTGACAAGTATCTGATTCTTGACAAAGACGCCAATGTTCCGGCTGCTGAATTCACATTCTCCATTGCGTCCGGTACACCGATCGCCGCTTCTGAAAACGGCATGCAGGTCTTAGCCGGTCCGGGGACCCCGCAGATCACAAACAGCGCTGTATTCGCTCCCGGAGATACAACTCTGGATACTGTACAGGCGGATGATGTTCTGGAAATCGGCGCAGATGAAAAGTATGCGTACAAGGTTCTGAATGTGGATTTCTCCGGAGTCACATTTGATGAGCCGGGTATCTACCGCTACATCGTTTCCGAAACCGCGCAGGAAGGCACACCGTTTGTCCAGGATTCCCAACAAAAGACACTTGATGTCTATGTCATCGATACCGAAGGATCTCTGTCTGTCGCTTCTTATGTCCTGCACACCGGAACAGAAGCACCTGTCAGAAATGCGGAAGGCGGCTCCAATGATGTGGATGAGGCTCTTGCGAAAGTTGAAAACAAGGTTACCGGCTTTATCAACCGTCTGTCTTCAAAGGATCTGACCCTGACCAAGCTGGTTACCGGAAACCAGGCATCTCATGACAAGTATTTCAAATTCACACTGAATATCACAGGTGCCGGCAAAGGTACAGAGCTTGCGGTCGATGTCACAGCCGCAGCCGAAGCAGCTCCGCTTGCCAACAGCGCGACTGTCTACACAAAGGATGAGATGGGTGAGGCGAATGCCGTCACAAAACTGACATGCGACGCGGATGGTGCTGTCAGTCAGGATTTCTACCTCAAGCATGGTCAGTCCATCACGATCCATCAGCTTCCTGAAGGAGCTTCCTACACAGTCAGCGAAGCGCAGGAAGACTATGTTTCCGCAGCTCTGAATACAGTAGACGCAGAGCACTATGCGGCTAACACCGGAACAATTCAGGAAGCGGATCTGAATGTCGGTTTCCAGAACACAAGAAACGGCGTCATTCCGACCGGTATCGCCATGTCCATGATGCCTTATGCGCTCTTTATCCTGATCGGCGCTGCCGGCATGGCTTCCATGAACAACCGCATCATCCGTTAAGAAATTGCAGGAGAAGGCAGAATGATGTGGATCCTGCGGCTGGTCGACCGCATTGTCAATCTGGCAGTATTCCTGTTCTGCCTTCTGCTTCTTCTTGCCGGTCTTTATTCTGCAATGGATACGTACTATCTATATCAAAGCGCATCCGATTCATCCGTTCTCCGCTTCCGGCCCGAGTCCAAAAAAGACATGCAGGTTCTCTATGAGGATCTGAAAGGATCTGTCTGCTGGCTTACCCTGAAGGATGCCGGAGTGGACGCGCCGGTGATGCAGGGCAAAGACAATATGGAATATCTGAACAAGAATCCATACGGCGAATTCTCACTCAGCGGTTCACTGTTTCTCGACAGCAGAAACAGCGCGGATTTCTCAGATGAATATTCATTGATTTACGGCCATCACATGGATCATCAGATGATGTTCGGGGCTTTGGATCAGTATCTGGACGAAGAATTCCTGAAGACACATACCGAAGGAACGCTCTTTGTACAGGAAGATGTTTACGATCTTGAGATATTCGCGGCAATTGAATGTTCCGCATATGAAAATGCAGTTTTCGATCCCGGCAGGAGTGATCAGCTGCTTCTGTATCTGGAGAAAAACGGGATTCATCCGGATAAGACAGACAGCAGAATACTGGCGATGAGTACATGCCAGTATCCTGATACGATGGCACGGACCGTCGTTCTTGCCTGGATCAATGATAAGGAAAGGAGCGGATCATGAACAGTCTTCTGAAACTCGGACTGGCAGCAGCCATTCCTTTGTTTCAGCCAGTTTTGAAAGGCCATGTCACCATTCCGGCAGAAATAGGGGGCGGCGGCATTGTGATTGTGGAAGCTGAAGATCCTTCCTTTCCGCTTCCCGTATCTGCAGAGCTGTCTCTGAAAGACGGTGAAGAAGGAACGATTGACTTCTTCTTTGAAGAGCAGGGGATCTATACCTATGTTCTGTATCAGAAAGAAGGCACGGAACCTTTTCAAATCACGGATCCTTCAGTCTATGTACTGGAGGTAAGAGCTGCCGGAAAGGGAGAAATCGAAAGTGCGTTTCTCTACCGTGAGGGCAGTGATCACAAAACGGAAAAAGTATTCTGGCAGAACCGGATCAGGAAACAGTCGCCTGACACATCTGATTCGATGTGGGCCGCAGGCTATGCGATGACTTCATTCGCAGCGCTTGCGATTGCGGCGGTTCTGTTCAGAATCAGCGGAGGAAGGGATGAAGAAGAGTATTAGAAAAACATTTTTAGGACTGATGGTTTTTCTGACTGCGGTATCCCTGATTCCGCAGGCGGAAGCTTCTGAAAAACCATACAGGTATCTGCTGACAGCGGATGAGCTGAATCCGGAAGATGAACAGTATGTTCTCGGATCTGATCAGCTGACTGACGGGCTTACCGTATGGCATCTGGAATATCCGGATGCAGAGACTGCTCAGGCGGCAGAAGCCGCATATCAGACCCATGCGATGCAGAAGGATGTATGGGTCAGCGCTGCCGGATCAACGCAGGTCAGCGATGATGGCGATGAACAGGTATTTGATCTTCTTCAGCAGAAGAAAAGTGAAAGTACGGATTCATCTGCCGCGGTTGCGGTGATTGAAGGACTCTGCGGCAATCCATCCGCTGAACAGGTGTCCTTTACTTCGTCAGCAGGTGCTGATTCAGGGATCTCTGCCGCGTTGGCAGAGCAGGTACAGGACGGAATTCTTTCACTGACTGTCTTTGATGAAAGCGGCAGAGCTTCTTCCGCGGTTCTGTACAGTGCGCTCAGCTATGCGCTACACCGCCATGTCAGTTCTGTGATTCTTCCGCTGCCGGAAGAAATCCTGAATCAGAACGCGGTGCTTGCGGAAACAGTGCAGGCAGTCAGAGACGCGGGTATTGAGATATTTGACTCAGCAGAATCGTTTCTTCAGTCACAGCAGATGTCTGCAGAGATTACATACTTTGAAGCTTCATTGACCGGCGGGGCGGATTATGACAGAGAGTCGGGCAGCTATGTCTGGACACCGGCATCATCCGCTGCCGGCCACCGGTTTACCTACCGTGTCAGTTTTTCGCTCAGCGGAATTCATGAAATTGCGGAAGGCAGACTGAAGATCACAGTTCCGCTGCATATTCTGAACAGCCGGGAAGGAGTGCCTGCAGATTTTGCGGAGCTGTCGGTTGTAAAGGAAGAAGAAGCGGAAGCAGATGATGAATTTGCCTGGCATGAGAGAGATGGAAAGATTGAAATCATCTCCCTGCATGAGCAGAGTGCAGGACTCGAAGGATATTTCGAAATCAGCTATGTCACGGACAGCGAAACGTTTGCGTACAGAGACGGATCACAGACGCTTCCTTTTGAAGCGGAAATCATCCTGACGGATGAAGACGGCAGTGAAAGAAAGCTGAAGGACACGGCAGAAAACATCCGGGTGAATACCGGAGTTGAAGTCATCTCGGCAGTAAAGCGCTATCCGGCGGAATATCTTTCATGGAATCCGGCATGGATGGAAAAACCGGAGGATTCTGTCAATGAGGAATATCTGATCTGGGAAGTGCGGAGTACGCTGTCTGCCAATCCGACACAGCCCTATACCTTTGAGATTGATGATCAGATCTTTTCCGAACAGACGGACACAAGGGTAATCGGTTACTGGTTTCAGAATACCGACGGCTTTGTGACGGATAACAGAATTCTCCATCAGACTGATGATCAGTTACGCACAGACTATGTGCTGACTGCTCATAAAAAAAGCGCGGCGCAGCGCATTCAGATTGACAATCATGTGAAGGTATCGGTGATTCCGGAGGATGGAGAGGATCCGGTCACGGAAGCTGAATCAAGCGCGAGCTGGCAGAAGGAAAGAACATCTTTCCATGAACCTGCCGGATCGCTCGGATCGGAGAAATATGCTGGAGAGACATATTTCGGACTGAATCTTCTGCAGGAAGAAAAAACCGATGCCATAGGGAATCTGAAATATCACATGATCATGGAAGGCTATCCATACCAATGGAGCCGCGAAGAAGGAAGCGATCCGCTTGATCCTTCGTCTTACGGGAAAGTCCCGGTCCGCTATGAACTGTGCGATGAGGACCTGTATCTGAACAGCACAGATCAGAAGCTGAATCAGGATGATTACAGATTTGATTCCCTGCATTATGACTTTGTATTCGAAGACGCGCAGTTCAATGAAGAAACGCAGTCATTCGAACCGGTACAGCCGGTATTCAGACCGCAGGACACCGTTACTTTTGATGGCCTGTTTAACGGTGTATGGAAGCAGTTCTGCATACTGTCGCTGTATACGGATTCCTGGTCAATCAGCTCAGCGCTGGTTGAAATGCATGATTCAGAGATCGTGTTTCTTGAAGAATGCAGCGGGTTCAGAGTGACATCGGAAAATGCCCATTATCACATGCGGGCAAGATTTGACCTGTCGCTTTCTCTTTTGAATACAGAACATGTGCAGAGTCTGATCAAAGACATGGATGAAGTGAAGCTGACCAATACAGAGTCTTTCGAAGTCAGCGTCAGCGGGGACGAACTGACTTCTCTGAGGCGCAGCGCCGCCAACCGGATCCGCAGGGCTTTCCGGGAATCGGAACTGAAAAAACGCGTGGTTTCCAGTTCGAATGATCTTCGGAATAAGGAGTTCACTGTTTCCTGGAAGGTTTCTCTGAAGGAAACAGTTTCCGATGAGACCGGTATCCAGAAGCCTGTGATCCAATCCTCCGGAATCTTCTACGATCTTCTTCCTGCAGGAAGTACATACAGGGAGGATACCGTTTATGTCGTCAGTGAAGCGGGCACTCTTCCGGAAGACTGCTATGACTTTGAATTTACGGAAAACTTCCGGAATTCCGGAAGGACGATGTTAAAAGTCACGGTCCATGAACCGGCACAGGAGTATGAGCTTCATTATGATACGGTACATTCCTGGGAAAGCATCCACGATTACGGACCGTCGCTTCTGAACCCTGCCGCATATCAGACCGGCAATGAAGATATTGCGGAAGGAAAGAATGATGACGGCAAAGGGCTGAGTGAAATCAATCAAAGTCTGTTCAGCAGACTTGATCCATCCGGCGCAGGGCCGCGCTTTCTTTACACCGAACAGCCATACGATATCACTGCTGTGACAGCCGCGATCAGCGGTCTGTCCAAGAAAGTGAAGGGGAGTTCAGGCTCTTATTCGTATGAAGCTGTCACTGCCCCGGATGAAATCTATTCCTACCGGATCCGTTTTGAAACCGCGGCGGATACATCGGCGGATCATATGATCTTCTTTGATTCCCTGGAGACATATGAAACGCCGGAAGGAAAAAGCAGCGGATGGCACGGTACTCTGCAGGCTGTTGATGTCAGCCAGCTGATCGAATCAGGAATTGATCCTGTCATTTACATCAGCATCGTCGAAAATCTGAAGATTGAAGATCATCATGACCTGAGTGATCCGGCAATATGGACTGATGATCTTTCCGATCTTTCCGCTGCGAAAGCAATCGCAATTGACATGAGAAGGGCAGCAGACGGAGACAGCTTTGAACTGCAGCCTTCTCAGTCAGTCGCGGCTGTAGTGATGATGAAGGCACCCCGGACTCCGGGTACTTCTGAAAAAACCTACAACAATGTCTGGATGTACAGCCGGATTCATGCCGGAGATGCAGAACCTGAAGAATATCTGATTCATCAGGATTACACAGCTGTATCCCTGCATGTGCAGGCCGATCTGACATTGACCAAGATGAGTGATGAAGAGGAATCCGTTCCGGTTCCCGGAGTGGAATTTACTCTGACAGGCACTTCAGAATATGGGGAGAAAATAGAATGGGCAGCAGTCAGCACGGAGAAGGGAACAGTGCGTTTCCGCCGTATTCCGAAAGGCACGTATGTATTAAAGGAAACATCTGTACCTTCTGCCTGGCTGAAAGAGGAGATTTCACACACTGTAGCAGTAGATGAAAACGGGAATGTGTCTGTGGATGAAACACAGGTCAGTGAACCGTATGTCATCCTGAACAGAAGAAGAATTCACGGCGATCTTGTTTTTGAAAAACATGATTCTGTTTATCCGGACAAAGGCGTGGGAGGGGCTGTTTACCGTCTCAGCGGAACGTCTGAATACGGGACTGAAATTGTAAGATACGCTGAGTCCGGAGTGGATGGAACTGTACGCATCCAAGATATTGAACCGGGAACATATCTGCTGAAAGAAACGGAAAGTCCGCAGGGTTATCTGACCGACCCATCTGAGCACACTGTCATAATGCACAAAAATGGAACCTTTGAAATCACCGGCAGTGCATCAGATCAGGAAAAGATCATCCTGTATGATGAGCCTCTGCATCAGCTGAAAATAATTAAGCAGAGCTCATATGACGGAAGTTTATTAAGTGGAGCAGTGTTTCTTCTGAGAGGAACAGCAGATGACGGGACTGCTGTTCATATGACAGAAGTATCAGATCAAAGGGGAAACATTATCTTTGAAGGATTGCGTGCAGGAACATACATTCTTCAGGAACAGGAAGCACCGGCAGGTTACACGGTCGACAGAACACTTCATGCGATCCGGATCAACCATGACGGATCTGTTGAATCGGATGATCTGAATCAGAATGAACAAGGTACATATTTCATACTGAATCAGGCAGTCAGAAGCGGAACAATCCGCATTATCAAGCGGTGGATGGATGACGGCAGCAGGCCAAGGCCTGTGCCCGTCATTCATCTCAGCAGTGAAAAACCGGAACAGGAAACGAAAACAGTATTCATTGATAAAGACCGGTGGATTGATGAAGATACAGGACTTGCATGGATTGCGGAAGCTCTGTGGTTTGAAGAGAACACAGAGCTGACCAAAGAAGAAGTTCTTGAAACGGAAGGACTGATCAGAGTTGATGATGAGCAGACCGACTGCGCGGTTTACATCTGGATGGATGAAGACGGCTGGCAATGGTGGTCTGACGCGGATGTCATTCAGCTTCCGGAAGACAGTTCAGGAATGTTTGCGTCATGTACAGAACTGGAAGAACTGGATCTGTCCAGATTCCGTTCGGATTATGTGACGGATATGAACAGTATGTTCAGCAATTGTTTCAACCTGCAGTCACTGGATTTACGACACTTTGAAGCTGGGATTGTTACAGATATGAATTACATGTTTCATTACTGTAAATCACTAACTAGTTTGGGTCTTCCTTCAAATTCGTCAGGAGCTTTATCGAATACCAGCTCAATGTTTAGTAACTGTTCATCTCTCACAGAATTGGATCTGTCTTCGTTTGATACATCGAGTGTACAGAGAATGGACTCCATGTTTTCTTCCTGCTCAAAACTGTCTGCGATTTATGTTTCGGATCTCTGGTCTACAGAATCTGTTTACAGCGGCAGGGATATGTTCAAGAACTGCAGGAAGCTTCCCGGTTACAGCAAGTCCAATGTTGATGTGACTTTTGCCCACACAGGAGATGGCGGATATCTCACTTTAAAAGAAACAGCTTCTTCAGATAAATCTTTCATGTATGGACTTTTCCAGGAAGTTCATGCGGAAGAATATGAGGAATACTGTTCGGTTTCAGAAAACTTTGTGACTTCGGATATGGGCGATTCTGAAAAACAGGATGTTATGAACAGAGAGGAAGGATTCTGGGAAATCCTTGATTCTGATACATGGGTCTATACCTTCCCTGTGGTTGATGAAACAAAGGATTACTGGTTTTACGAGGATGAGATTGCCGGATGGATGGGCAGTGTGACTTATGACAATCCGGGAATAACGGAACATGGAACGGGGTTGATTCTGAATTACAGCGGAATGATTCCGGAGTATGGGGAAATGGCGATTACAAAAAATGTTGTCAATGAGAATGCGGAAAACAAGAAGTTCCGCTTTACAGTAACTCTGCGCAATGAAAAAGGCGAACCGCTTCACGGAAGAACAGTCTATGGTGATACTGCCTTTGAAAACGGAATTGCCAGGCTGCTGATCGGCGCCGGTGAGACATACAGGATTCAGGGTATTCCTGAAGGATATCTTTACCTTGTGGAAGAAGATGCGCAGGAAGGATATCAGATGATGGCTTCGGGAGCCAGCGGAGTCATTTCACCGGAAAGGACACTGGTGCATTTTACCAACACGAAAGAAATCAGTTCTGAAACAGTGAATCTCCGTCTGGAGAAGAAACTGTCCGGCAGATACGAGGATATGGAGGAAGAGGAATTTGTCTTCCATATCTTCCTGGGCGGACTGGATCCGGATCTGGAGTATCAGCTGTCAGACGGACAGGTTTATTTCGCAGATGAGAACGGCGGCGCTGATTTTACATACCGCTTAAAGGCGGATGAATATGTGGACCTTCTGGATCTGCCGGTCGGTGCCACTTATCAGATCTGCGAAGAAGGAGGAGATTATCTGGCATCCTATGAAATCTTCGACGGAAAAGAAAATGAAGGAATCGAGAAGCCATACAAACTAAATGACAAACGCGATCATTTTCTGTCGACGGCACTGGAAACCATTCACACGGATTCGGATATCCGTGTCATATTTACCAATAGAATGGAATATGTGCAGAACATAACTGTACAGAAAAACTGTGCGCAGGAAACAGATGAGGAATTTGAATTCATTGCGGAATTCCATGGACTTGAGGATACCGACAGGATCGAATCCAGATTCGGTATCTGGAGACCGGATGAAAACGGGGACATCGTAAAAAGTTTTTTCCTGAAAAACGGAGAGTCTGTAACTTTCGGAAATGTTCCCGTAACAGTAACGTATGCTTTTACGGAAGAAGCGAATCCCTGGATCGGTGAATACACAATTGAGGACAGATATGGGAGGGGTGAGGTTATCAAAGCAATAGGCTCATCGGCGCTGCCCTACACTGATCTGAGGACAAGTGATGAAACAGTCAATCAGTTTGAAGACGTGCTGATTACTTTTTTCAACACACTGCCCGCAATGGATCTGAGAATCAAAAAAGAAGTATCCGGAAATCTTGCTTCAAGGAAAAAGAAATTCCGGTTCATGATGACAGTCAGCGATGATACGCTTCAGCAGATCGGTTATGAGAAGACGGTTGATGGAACTTTAAAGGAAACGGGGAATCTGACATTTGATAACGGGAGGAAAGCCGTATTTGAACTTGAAGCTGATCAGACGATTCATCTGAAAGGAATTACCGCGGACACCGCATTTACAGTCGAAGAAGACAGAACGTCCTCTGAAGGCTACATATGCAGTGTACGGCATGGGGAACAGACTGAAGAAGGCTATTTCATCGCCGGAAGAATCAGCAGGAACGATACCGAAAACGAATATGTTTTTCTGAATGAGAAAAACGGAGCAGTTCCTACCGGGAGGAACTTCACAATGAACGGTGTTGCCTTCTTTATGATGCTTGCGGCAGGAGCTTTCATGATCAAGATCCACTAAACAAATGGATAGGAAAGGCAGGCAGCGACATGCTGTCTGCCGGTCCTTTAAAATACATCTTTTAACAGATTGCTTGATTTGTTAAAAAACCGTCAGATTAAATGAAACTGACACTTTTCACTTTCTAGCATGATGATATAGATTATATGACCGCATTGGTAACTGGCTGCGGTCACCTGGGGAGAAAATAAATGCCAATTGAAAGAAAAGACGCAAAACAGCTGCTCACTGAGTCGGTTATGGAGCTTGCAGAAAAGAAGACAATCAACAAGATCGGCGTGGCCGAGATCGCCCGTAACTGCAGAATGAGCAATTCCAACTTCTATCACCATTTCAGCAGTAAATACGAATTGATTTCGTATATTATCAACACTGCGATTGATGAACGTATTGATTTCGAACCGATGAGCCTCCAATGCCTGTTTTCAGAATTGCTGGACATTCTGGAGGAGGAACCCGTATTCTACACAAACGTTCTGTCAAATACGCTTGTTGAGTATCCGAATCACGCTTTTTTCCATGAGGCACTGGATGCGAAAATCAAAGACCTGATTATTACCAACTGCATGTATAAGAAGCCGGACAGGCATGATGATCTGATTCTTCATGTTTATCTTGCCGGAATTACAGCAGCGATGTGCAGCCACCTGATCAATCACAGGCTGGGCAGAGAGGAACTGATGGAAGCGTTTATTGTCGCAATGCCTGACCGTCTCAGACCGCTGATGCATATGAAAGAAATGATGGTCTGACAATAATTATTAATAAGGATAGCGGTAATGACAGCTGAGGAGTTTACAAATATGATCATTCATCGCAGAACAGCATTCCTGACTGCATAGTCTGTACGGGAATGCTTTTTTTATTGAACCGGAAAGGAAAGTGCTGTGCAGGATATGCACAGGCGGTAAGGTGTTTTCAATGGAATATATCAATAACGGAACTAAAGTGAAAGATATACAGGTTGCCTATATCGGGGGCGGCTCAAGAGGCTGGGCATGGACCTTCATGACGGATCTTGCAATGGAGGAAAACATCAGCGGGACAATCAGGCTTTATGATATTGATCATGAAGCGGCGGAGCGCAATGAAACGATCGGCAATCATCTGATGGAAAGGGAAGAAACACCGGGCGACTGGAAGTTTGAAGTTAAAGACAGTCTGAAAGAAGCTATGACAGGAGCGGACTTCGCAGTGATCTCAATTCTTCCGGGAACTTTTGATGAAATGGAATCCGATGTCCATTCTTGTGAAGACACTGTATGAGATATATCCGGGAATCAAGGCGTTCGGATGCTGTCACGAAGTGTTCGGTACCCAGAAAGTGCTCAGAGGTATCTTTGAGGAAACCACCGGGGAAAAGGTGGATGACTGGCATGATGTGCATATCAATGTCACCGGCATCAACCATTTCACATGGTTTACCGAAGCGTCCTGCCATGGACGTGATCTGTTCCCTATGTACCGTAAATATATAGATGAACACTTTGATGAAGGCTGGAGCGACAGTTCTCTCGGAAAGGACTGGGACTGGGCAGGAGATGTGTTCTCCTGTAAGCACAGGGTCAAAATGGATCTGTTTAACCGCTATGGCGCAATCGCGGCGGCAGGCGACAGACATCTTGCTGAATTCATGCCGGGCAATGAATATCTCAATGACCGCGAAACAGTCCGTTCCTGGAATTTCTCCCTGACGCCGGTTTCCTGGCGCAAGGATGATCTGAAAGCGCGTCTTGCCCGCAGCGAAAGACTGCTGAACAAAGAAGAAGAGATTCCTCTTGAATCAACCGGAGAAGAGGATGTTCTCCTCATGAAGGCGCTTCTCGGTCTCACCCGTGTCATCAGCAATGTCAACCTTCCCAACAGTGCGCTTCAGATTCCGAATCTGCCGGAAAGTGCGGTAGTGGAAACAAATGCGGTATTCGCAAAGAACAGTGTCCGACCTGTCAGTGCGGGGGAAATGCCTGAGAATCTGAAGGAACTGATCACGCCGCATATTGAAAACCATGAGCGGATCTTCAAGGCTGCATATGGAATTAATCACGGTCTCAGCAGAAAAGAATGCCTGAATCTGGTGGAGGAATCGTTCAGAAACGATCCTCTGGTTAAAGGACATCATCCTTCAGCCGAAGAAATTGCAAGGCTTGTTAAGGATATGATTGCCAATACATCCGCATATCTTCCGGATGAATGGAAAGCAGCTGAATAACCCTTTGAATCCCTGTAAATCAGGGATTTTTTCGATCTGCGGGGAGCACAGAGAAACAAAGAAAAAATCAGGTGAAAAATCAGAAAAAATATTGCTTGCAATACATTACCCGTAATGATAGAATACTTGAGCACTCGCGTAGACGTGGGAGATTGCCGGCACGCGGAAATCCGTTGTCACGGTAAGCGTGATAACCGGGGAACTCACACTGAGCGATCCCGCAAAGGGAGTGAATATAAGGAGGAAAAATTCATGGCAAAGAACTCTGTAAGAATTCGTCTGAAGGCTTACGAGAACAGGAGCCTGGATGCAGCAAGCGAAAAGATCGTAAAGACTGCTGACAACCATGGCGCAAAGAAGATTGTTGGTCCTGTTCCCCTGCCTACTGAGCGTGAGGTCGTAACTGTCCTTCGCGCCGTCCACAAGTACAAGGACTCTCGTGAACAGTTCGAGATCCGCACACACAAGAGACTGATTGAAATCATCGGTCCGAGTGCTGAGACGATCGATGCACTGAGCAGACTTGATCTGCCATCCGGCGTCGACATTGAGATCAAGCTTTAAGAAAGGAACCGGGTGAATACAGATGAAAGGTATTTTAGGACGTAAGCTCGGTATGACACAGGTATTCACAATTGATGGTGAACTCATTCCCGTAACAGTTGTTGAAGTTAAGCCGAATGTCGTGCTGCAGAAGAAAACAAACGAAACTGACGGCTACGAAGCTGTTCAGCTGGGCTATGAGGACGTTAAAGAACAGCGTTCCACAAAGCCGGCGATCGGACATGCAAAGAAAGCCGGAACAGCTCCGAAGCACTACATCAGAGAATTCCGTGCTGATGAAATGCTCGGTCTGGAAGTCGGTGCTGAAGTTAAGGCTGACCTGTTCAAAGCAGGCGATGTCGTAGACGTACAGGGCACATCCAAAGGTCATGGCTACACCGGAACAATCAAGCGTTACAACGCTCACCGCGGCCCGGAAAGTCATGGTGGATCCAAGAACGTCAGACACATCGGATCCCTCGCAACAACAGGCCGTAACAACGGACGTATCGAAAAGAACACACCGATGCCTGGTCATTACGGTGCTGTCACAACAACAAATCAGAACCTCACAGTTATCAAAGTTGATGCTGAAGAAGGCTACATTCTGATCAAGGGCAACGTTCCGGGACCTAAGAAGGGCCTGGTCGCAATCAAGACAACTGTCAAGCCGGTCAAGGAAGTTAAAGTTCCTGAACTGATCTCCTACAAGGGCGCTACAGTTGAAGAAGAGCTCAACAAGGTTGAAGAAGCAATCAACGAAGAGCTCGCAGGAAAGTGAGGTTAAACAATGCCGCAGATTGATGTTTACAATCAGGAAGCTAATGTTGTTAAGTCCATCGAGCTGTCCGATGCTGTCTTCGGAATCGAACCGAACCAGCAGGCAATCTATGACGCAATCCTGGTTTACCAGGCTGGTCTGAGACAGGGCACTCACTCAACAAAGACAAGAGCATTCGTTTCCGGTACAGGTAAGAAGCCGTTCCGCCAGAAGGGAACAGGCCGTGCCCGTCAGGGTTCGACAAGAGCTACTCAGTGGAGAGGCGGCGCTATCGCTTTCGGCCCGCTGCCCCGCAAGTACAACCTTAAGATGAACCGCAAAGTCAGAAGACTTGCACTTCGCTCCGCTTTAAGCGAAAAGCTCGCTGAAAGCAACATGACAGTTCTTGAAAATCTCTCCTTCGACGAGATCAAGACAAAGAAGGCTGTCGCACTTCTCGACAAGTTCGGCTTCGACAGAAAGACACTGTTCGTCGCTGACGCTTCCGAAGACTTCGACAACGCTTACGTTTCCATGAGAAACATTCCGAATGCCATGCTGGTTACAGTTTCTTCTCTGAATGTTTACGACATTGTCAACGCTGACAAGATCGTCTTCACAGAAGCAGCAGCAGCCAGAGCAGGGGAGGTATTAGCATAATGAGCGCACGCGATATCATTATCCGCCCGATCGTTACCGAAAAGACAATGAAGCTCTCCAGTGACGAAAACAAGGTCACATTCATGGTCGCAAAGAATGCCAACAAGGTTTCGGTAGCTCAGGCAATCAAGGAAATTTATAACATCAAGGCAGAAAAGGTGAACATCGTCAATGTTCATCCCAAGACAAGAAGAGTCGGCCGTTACGAAGGCAAGACCAACGCCTACAAGAAGGCAATCGTAAAGCTGCCTGAAGGCCAGTCCATCGATATCTTCGAAAACTGAGGACTGAGTCAGTAAGAATCACCTATCGGAGGAACTCGCTATCTCCGGATAATATGCGAAAGGAAAACAGATAAAAATGGCAATTGTAAAGTATAAGCCGACAAGTAACGGACGCAGAAACATGTCGACTTTGTCCAATGACAAGATCACAAAGACAAAGCCTGAAAAGAGCCTGCTCGCTCCGTTAAACAAAAAGGGCGGCAGAAACAACACAGGTAGAATCACAACACGCCACCATGGCGGCGGCGCCAAGCAGAAGTACAGAATCATCGACTTCAAGAGAAACAAGGACAACGTACCTGCTAAGGTAGCTGCGATCGAATACGATCCGAACAGAAACGCAAACATCGCTCTGCTCAACTACGCAGACGGTGAAAAGCGCTACATCATCTGCCCGGAAGGACTGAATGTCGGCGACACAGTCATCTCCGGACCGGCAGTTGATATCAAGACCGGCAACGCGATGGAACTCGCCAACATGCCGGATGGTACAATCGTACACAATGTTGAACTTACAGCAGGCAAGGGCGGCCAGATGGCAAGAGCTGCAGGCTGCTCCGCTCAGATCCTCGGTTCTGAAGGCGGATTCGTTACACTTAGACTCAGCTCCGGTGAAGTAAGACGTGTTCACGGCAACTGCCGCGCTACAGTCGGCACAGTCGGCAACGGCGAATACTCCCTGATCAGCTGGGGTAAAGCAGGACGTACACGTCACAGAGGCATCCGTCCTACAGTCAGAGGTTCAGCGATGAACCCTGTCGACCATCCGCATGGTGGTGGTGAAGGCCGCGCACCGATCGGCCGTAAGTCTCCGATGACACCTTGGGGCAAGAAAGCAATGGGTGTCAAGACACGTAACAAGAAGGCTAAGAGCAACAAGTACATCGTCAGAAGACGCAGTGGAAAATAAGAGTTGAAAGGAGAGAATGAATAATGTCAAGAAGCATTAAAAAAGGCCCGTTCTGTGATGATTATCTTCTCAAGAAGGTTGACAAGCTGAACGCGGAAAATAAAAAAGAAGTAATCAAGACATGGTCCCGCCGTTCAACGATTTTCCCCAGCTTCGTTGAACACACATTCGCTGTTTACAACGGCAAGGAACATGTTCCGGTCTATGTAACTGAAGATATGGTCGGACACAAGCTCGGTGAATTTGTTCCGACAAGAAAGTTCGGCGGACATGCCGGCGACAAGAAGGCGTAAGAGAGGAGAAGTATCATGGACGTAAAAGCAACAGCAAAGACGGTTCGTTACACTCCGCGTAAAGTCCGCCTGGTTCTCGACCTCGTCAGAGGCAAGAGCGTTGATGAAGCGCTGGCTATTCTGCAGTTCACACCGAACCACGCTGCGAAAGCAGTCTACAAGGTTGTTAAGAGTGCCGCTGCCAATGCGACAAACAACAGCCAGCTCGAATATGACAAGCTCTATGTAAAGGCTTGCTACGCTGATGAAGGTATCACACTGAAGCGTTACATGCCTCGTGCAAAGGGCAGCGCATCACAGATTCTGAAGAGAACAAGCCACATCACAGTAGTGGTTTCCGATGAGAAATAAGGGAGGAAGATCAGACATATGGGACAGAAAGTAAGCCCGATTGGCATGCGTGTCGGCGTCATCCGCGACTGGGAGTCCAGATGGTATGCAGACAAAGCAGAATTTGGTGATCTTCTGAACGAAGACATCAAAGTCCGTGAATTCATGGAAAAGAAGCTCAAGGACGCTTATATTTCCAGAATCGAAATCGAACGTACAGGCAAGAAGGATGTCAAGCTCATCGTCAGATGTGCAAGACCCGGCGCAATGCTCGGCAAAGACGGCGACAAGGACAAGATGGAAACACTCAAGTCCGAAATCTCCAAGCTGACAGGCGGCAAGAACGTTAAGATCGACGTCATCGCAGTAGCGAACCCTGACCTCGACGCACGTCTGGTTGCCCGCAAGATCTGCGAACAGCTCGAAGCTCGTCAGTCCTTCCGTATTGCTCAGAAGAAGACAATTCAGCAGACCATGCGTTCCGGCGCAAAGGGTATCAAGACTCTTGCGAAGGGCCGTCTGGGCGGAGCTGAAATTGCCCGTTCCGAAGGTTATTCCAGAGGTGTCGTTCCTCTTCATACACTGAGAAGCGATATCGACTATGCATGCGAAGAAGCTCAGACAACATACGGCAAGCTCGGTGTTAAAGTCTGGATCTGCCGCGGAGAAGTTCTCCCTGGACAGATGGTCAAGGAACCGGAAGCACCGGCACGTGCTCCGAGAGGCGACCGCAGAAACAACAGACGCGGCAGAAACGACAGAAGACCTGCCCGCCGCAACGCTGACGCAGCTGCACCCGCTGCACCTGCAGCAGCACCTGCTGAAGGAGGTAACGAGTAATTATGTTAATGCCTAACAGAGTTAAGTACAGAAGACCTCACCGTCTCAGCTATGAAGGCCGCGCGAAAGCCGGACGTTCCGTCACTTTCGGTGAATACGGACTCGTAGCAGACGAGGGTGCTTATGTCAGCAGCAACCAGCTGGAAGCTGCCCGTGTTGCTATGACACGATATATGAACCGTAGCGGTAAAGTCTGGATCAAAGTATTCCCGCAGCTTGCTAAAACCAAGAAGCCGCTGGAAGTACGTATGGGTTCCGGTAAAGGTGCTCCCGATCACTGGGTAGCGGTTGTTCAGGAGGGAAGAGTTCTCTTCGAAATCGCAGGTGTTCCGGAAGACGTTGCCAGAGAGGCTCTGAGACTTGGAGCTAACAAGCTCTGCGTCAAGACCCGCTTTGTCAAAAAAGGCGAGGAGGCTAAGTAATCATGAATGTGAAGGAAATCAGAGACCTGAGCAATGAAGAACTCGAGAAGGAAGTAGTTTCCCTGAAGGAAGAACTGTACGGACTGCGTTTCGCACAGGCTACAGGAAATCTCGAGAATCCTGCTCGCATCAGAGACATCAAGAAGACAATCGCACGCATCAAGACAGTTATCACTGAACGTGCGAATGCAAAGGCTGAGTAAAGGAGGGCATGAGACATGGAAAGAAACAAGCGTAAGGTCCTTCGCGGCACAGTCGTATCCGACAAGATGGATAAGACAATCGTCGTAGCGATCAACACCAAGAAGAGCCATCCTTTATATGGAAGGCAGGTAAAGTTCACAACAAAGTTCAAGGCACATGACGAAAACAATGAAGCCAAGATCGGTGACATCGTTGAAGTTATGGAGACAAGACCTCTCAGCAAGGACAAGCATTTCCGTCTTGTCAGAATTGTTGAAAAGGCAGTTATTCTTTAAGCACGGGAGGAGAAAGCAATGATTCAGAATGAAACAAGATTGAATGTCGCTGACAACACCGGTGCTAAGGAAGTCCTTGTCATCAGATGTCTTGGCGGTTCCAAGCGTAAGAACGCTACAATCGGCGACATCGTTGTCTGCGCAGTCAAGAAGGCCAGCCCGAACGGTTCCGTTAAGGAAGGCCAGGTTGTCAAGTGCGTAGTCGCTCGTACCGTTTACGGCATCCGCCGTCCGAACGGTTCCTACATCAAGTTTGATGATAACGCTGCTGTTATCATTAAGGATGATCTGACACCGGTCGGAACACG
Organism: uncultured Erysipelotrichaceae bacterium; assembly: GCA_947167125.1. Classification (GTDB taxonomy): domain Bacteria; phylum Bacillota_I; class Bacilli_A; order Erysipelotrichales; family Erysipelotrichaceae; genus Bulleidia. Next base: position 25,065 of record CAMVGT010000008.1, on the reverse strand, counting down.
TATCTTTGGTCCGGTGGCTAGAGAGCTCCGTGACAAGGGATTCATGAAGATTGTCTCCCTTGCACCGGAAGTCTTATAAGGAGGACGTCTGATATGAAAATCAAGACAGGTGATACAGTTAAGGTTATCAGCGGACACTATAAGGGAACTGTCAGCGAAGTAAAGGCTGTCAACCCTAAGACAAACAAGGTCATCGTTGAAGGTGTCAACATGATCAAGAAGACTCTCAAGCCTTCCCAGGAAAACCCTGAGGGCGGCATCATTGAGAGAGAAGCACCGATCGATGCTTCCAACGTCATGCTGTATGACAAGAAGGCTAAGGCAGCCAGCCGTGTTGGCGTCAAGGTCAACGATAAGGGTGTCAAGACAAGATATTTCAAGAAGTCCGGTGAGGAAATCAAGGAGGCTAAGAAGTAATGACACGTCTCGAAGAGAAATATATCAATACAGTTAAGCCTTCCCTGATGAAGGAATTCAGCTATACGAGCCCGATGGAAGCACCGAAGCTCGTCAAGATCGTCATCAACATGGGCGTCGGCGATGCAATCGCCAACCCGAAGGCTCTTGAAGAAGCAGTTGAAGAACTGACACAGATCGCCGGTCAGAAGCCGGTTATCACAAAAGCTAAGAAGTCTATCGCGAACTTCAAGCTCCGTGAAGGTATGTCAATCGGCTGCAAGGTCACTCTCAGAGGCGACCGTATGTATGAATTCCTGGATAAGCTGATGAACATCTCACTGCCGCGTGTACGTGACTTCAGAGGCGTCAGCGCTACAGCGTTCGACGGCAGAGGCAACTACACACTCGGCGTCAGAGAACAGCTCATCTTCCCGGAAATCAACTTCGATAAGGTCAACAAGACCCGCGGTATGGATATCGTCATCGTTACAACCGCTAAGACAAACAACGAGGCATTCTCACTGCTGAAGCAGCTCGGCATGCCGTTTGCTAAGTAAGGAGGAGTACTGAACATGGCAAAAACAAGTTTAAAAGTTAAGCAGTCTCGTCCTGCAAAATTCAGCACACGTGAATACACACGCTGTGAAAGATGCGGACGTCCGCATTCCGTCTTAAGAAAGTACAAAGTCTGCCGTATCTGCTTCAGAGAACTGGCTTACAAGGGCCAGATCCCGGGAGTCAAGAAGGCCAGCTGGTAAGGAGGTAAGTAACAATGAATATGACAGATCCTATTGCTGATATGCTTACCAGAATCAGAAACGGCTATCAGGCAAAGATGACAACAGTAGATGTTGCACCTTATTCCAAGGTCAAGGCTGAAATCGCCAAGATCCTCAAGAAGGAAGGCTACATCGAAAATTATGCAACAGTTGGCGATGGCATCGAAAAGAAGCTTGTTGTCACACTGAAGTATACAAACGGCGAAAAAGTCGTCCGCGGTATCAAGAGAATCTCCAAGCCCGGTCTGCGTATCTACGCTAAGGGCGAGGAACTCCCCAGAGTTCTGAACGGACTCGGAATTGCCATCATCTCCACATCTGAAGGAATGATGACAGACAAAGAAGCTAGAAAGAAGCACGTCGGCGGTGAAGTCATCGCTTACGTCTGGTAAGAAAGGAAAAACGAATGTCACGTATCGGTAATAAAGCGATTACCATTCCTGAAGGCGTTGAAGTTACAATCGCTGAAGGCAATGAGGTGACTGTTAAGGGTCCTAAGGGAACTCTCACGAAGAAATTCTCCCCGCTTATGGACATTGCAGTCGAAAACGGTATTCTGACCGTTAAGCGTCCCAACGAGGAGAAGCATACAAAGCAGCTCCACGGCACAACAAGAGCTCTGCTCGCATCCATGATCCATGGCTGCGACAAGGAATTCATGAAGACTCTGAAGATTGTCGGTATCGGTTACCGTGCCGCTCTTTCCGGAAACAAGCTGACTCTCAACCTCGGCTTCTCTCATCCGGTAGAGTTCACAGTTCCGTCTGATGTCAAGGTTGAAGTACCTGACAACACAACAATCAAGGTAAGCGGCATCGACAAGCAGATTGTCGGTCAGTTCGCTGCTGTAGTAAGAGCTGCGAAGAAGCCTGAACCTTATGGCGGAAAGGGTATCCGTTATGATGACGAACACGTACGCCGCAAGGAAGGTAAGACTGCAGCGTCCAAGAAGTAATGGGAAGGAGAGAGAAAAATGCTGAAGAATACTAAAAAGAATGAAGAACGTATTCGCCGTCACAAGCGTGTACGCAAAGTCGTCAACGGCACTCCCGACTGCCCCAGACTGAACGTATTCCGTTCCAACGCGAATATCTACGCTCAGGTCATTGATGACACAACCGGAACAACAATCTGCTCCGCGAGCTCCCTCGAACTGAAGCTGGAAAACGGCGGAAACATCGAAGCTGCCAAGGCAGTAGGCGAAGCTGTTGCCAAGAAGTGCGCAGAAAAGGGTATCACATCTGTTCGCTTTGACCGCGGCGGTTATGTATATCACGGAAGAGTCCAGGCTCTTGCGGACGGCGCAAGAGAAGGCGGACTGAAGTTCTAAGGAAGGGAGATCACTAAAATGCCAAATGAACGCAGACCTATGAGAAGGCGTGAACCGAAAGAGTTCGAAGACGTAGTAGTCTCCATCAACCGTGTTTCCAAAACCGTAAAGGGCGGACGCAGAATGCGTTTCGCAGCACTCGTTGTTGTAGGCGATAAGAAGGGCCGTGTCGGATTCGGCATGGGCAAAGCGGCAGAAGTTCCCGACGCAATCAAGAAGGCTACAGAAGCAGCTACAAAGAGCGTATTCACAGTTAAGCTGGTTGATGACAACCGCACTGTACCGCACTCCGCAATCGGCAAGCACGGCGCAAGCTCAGTATTCCTGGCTCCCGCTGCTCCCGGTACCGGAGTTAAGGCCGGCGGCGCTGTCCGTTCCATTCTGGAACTCGCAGGCGTTGCAGATGTTCTGACAAAGATCATCGGCAGCCGTACACCGGTCAATGTTGTCTATGCAACACTCGACGCACTGAAGCAGATGAGCACAGTCGAAGAGGTTGCTAAGATCCGCGATATGAAAGTCGCTGAAGTAAGATAAGGAGGCTGTTCAATGAAACTCAATGAAATGAAGCCGACTGATGGCGCGCGTTTCGGATCAAAGAGAATCGGACGCGGCCAGGGCTCCGGAAACGGAAAGACTTCCGGTAAGGGCCAGAAGGGTCAGAACTCCAGAAGCGGCGGCGGTGTCGCGATTGGATTTGAAGGCGGTCAGACACCGTTCTTCAAGAGAATGCCTAAACGTGGATTCACAAACTTCACACGTAAGGAATATGCAATTGTTAACGTTGAAGATCTGAACAGATTCGAAGACGGTGCGGAAATTGACTACGCAGTACTCAAAGAAGCAGGCCTTATCAAAAAGCACCTTGACGGAGTGAAAGTCCTCGGCAGCGGCAAGCTTGAGAAAAAGCTCACTGTGAAGGCTGAAAAGTTCTCCAAGACAGCTCTCAAGGCAATTGAAGAGGCAGGCGGAAAAGCAGAGGTACTCTGAAATGCTGCGTACGTTCGCAAGCCTGTTCAAGAATAAAGAAACACGCAACCGTATCCTCTTTACTCTGTGCATGCTGCTGATCTATCGCGTTGGTTCCGCTATCCCGGTGCCGGGCGTTGACGCCACAGCTCTGGGAACGCAGATTGCGGATAACTCCATCCTCAGTATCATGAACATGATCGGAGGCGGCGCTCTGGAAAGACTGTCCGTCTTCGCGATGGGTGTATCTCCGTATATTACTGCAAGCATCATCATTCAGCTGTTAAGTATGGATGTCATTCCGGCTCTTACCGAAATGGCTAAATCCGGACAGAGCGGCAGAATGCAGATGGATAAAATCACACGTTATCTGGGAGTTGTCCTGTCATTCGTACAGGCTTACTCCCTGGTATACGGGTTTGATAAGCAGTACGGAATTCTTGAGAATCCGAGCTTATCAGGCTACCTGTACACAGCGACTGTCATGACTGCAGGAACAATGTTCCTGATCTGGCTTGGCGACCGCATCTCGACAAAGGGAATCGGAAACGGTCTTTCGATCATTATCTTCGCGGGTATCGTTTCCAATATGCCTGCATCGTTCGTACAGGTTTACAACATTCTGGCGGGAGGCACATCCCAGTCTGAACTGTTTAATGGTATTCTGCAGTTCATTCTGTACTGCCTGCTCTATCTTGCAATCGTTATTTTTGTTATCATAATGGAGACAGCGGTACGCAAGATCCCGATTCAGTACACAAACAGTTCCAATCTTCGCGGCGGAGGAGATATCACTTATCTGCCGTTCAAGATCAACAGCGCATCGGTTATTCCTGTCATCTTCGCTCAGTCGATCATGACAGCACCGCAGATTGTCATCAGTTTCTTCAATACTGACCTGTACAACAAACTGTCGAGCTTTCTCTCTTTCACCAGCTGGACAGGACTGACAATCTATGCTGTTCTCACAGTTCTGTTTACATTCTTCTACACGGATCTCCAGGTAGATCCGGACAAGATCGCAGAAAATCTTGGTAAATCCGGCGCTTATATTCCGGGCATCCGTCCGGGCACGGAAACAAGAACTTATCTGCGCAAAGTACTTAACCGTATCACCGTTCTTGGCGCATTCGCACTGATGATTGTCGCAATCATTCCGTACCTGCTGCCAATGTTCACATCACTGCCCGCATCTACTGCAATCGGCGGAACCGGTATCATTATCGTTGTCGGTGTTGCTATGGAAACATATGCACAGCTGAAAGGTCAGCTGACTGCAAAGCAGTACAAGGGCTTCCTAAACTAAACGGAGGAACGGAAAGATGAATATCCTGATTATGGGTCCCGCAGGAGCAGGCAAAGGAACAATGAGTGACCTGATCCTCAAAGAGTACGACATCCCGCATATTTCCACAGGCGATATGCTTCGTGAAAATGTACGGAACAACACTGAGCTCGGCAAGATGGCAAAAACGTACATGGAAGCAGGAAAACTGGTTCCGGATGATGTCATCAACGCAATGGTGGAAGACAGGCTCCAGCAGCCTGACTGCCAGAAAGGCTATCTGCTTGATGGATTCCCCCGCACACTTGTGCAGGCAGAAGAATTCAAGAAGATCGCTGAAAAGATTAACAAACCGGTCGAAAGTGTTATCGCACTTGAAGTTGATTTCGATCAGCTGGTTGACCGTATTACCGGCAGAAGAATCTGCCCGAAATGCGGAGCGATTTACCATATCAGAAATCACGCACCGAAAACAGAAGGTATCTGTGACGAGTGCGGAGCAGAACTGACACAGCGCAAGGACGATACTGTGGAACAGCTCAAGGTCAGAATGGATGAATATGAAAAGAGCACAAAGCCTGTCATTGATTTCTTCGAACCTCTGGGTGTTGTAGCACATATCAATGCCGGCCAGGCGAAGGAAGCAGTCTTCGCTGAGGTCAAAGCAGCGCTGGAAAAGTAAACATTTTGGTGAATTTACAGGAAAGGGGTCTTGCATCCCTTTCCTGATTCACGTAAAATGTATAGCGCACGCGTAAAATCAAATCGTCATACAGAATGACTAAAGCGCAGAGGAGACTCTGCTTTACGTGCGTTAAACAGGAAGATATTTCAGCATTACGGTGACCGTCACCCACGTTGCTGGTAAAATCCGGATGCATACCATCCGCATTTTACCGGAAGACGAAACCGGAAATTTCTTCCTAAATGAATACGTGGGTAAAAACCTGCAGAAATGCAGGTCAGACACGTTTGTCCAGGAGGCGAAAAACATGAAAGTAAGACCGTCTGTAAAACCGATTTGTGACAAGTGCAGAGTCATTAAGCGCAGAGGCGTTGTAATGGTAATCTGCGAAAACCCGAAGCATAAGCAGAGACAGGGTTAATTTTAGGAGGAGAAAAAAGTTATGCCACGTTTTGCCGGTGTTGATATTCCGCGTAACAAGCAGATCGGAACATCACTCACATACATCTATGGTATCGGCCCGACAACAGCTAAGAAGATTCTCGCTGCTTGCGGTATCGATGAAACAATCCGCGCTAAAGATCTGACAGATGAGCAGGAAACAGCCATCCGTAACCAGATCGATGCTATTAAGACTGAGGGTGACCTCCGCCGTGATAGAGCTCTTGACATCAAGCGTCTGATGGAAATCGGAAGCTATCGCGGTCTGCGTCACAGAAGGGGTCTGCCTGTCCGCGGTCAGCGTACACGCACAAATGCCCGTACAAGAAAAGGTCCGCGTCGTACTGTCGCGAACAAGAAGAAGTAATAGGAGGTCATAATGGCAGCTAACAAGCAGAGAAAGGGTGCCGTCCGTAAGAAGAAGGTACGTAAGAATATAGCAAGAGGTGTTGCTCATATTCATTCCACATTTAACAACACAATCGTCACAATCGCTGACGAAGCAGGAAACGCTATTTCCTGGAGCTCCGCAGGTGCTCTCGGATACAGAGGTTCCCGTAAGTCTACACCGTATGTTGCTCAGCTGACAGCTGAAGCTGCTGCGAAGGCTGCGATCCAGCAGGGTATGAAGACTGTTGAAGTCAACGTCAAGGGTCCCGGTGCTGGTCGTGAAGCTGCTGTTCGTGCTCTTCAGACTGCTGGTCTTGAGATCACAGCAATTAACGATGTAACTCCGATTCCTCATAACGGATGCCGTCCGCCTAAGAGGCCTCGTGGTTAATATTTAAGAAAAGGAGGATTGTTAATGCAGAAATTTGAACGCGCCGAGTTCAAAGTAGAAGAATACGTTGAATCAGATAACTACGGAAAGTTCGTCCTTTCTCCGCTGGAGAGAGGCTTCGGCACAACCATCGGTAACGCGCTCCGCAGAGTACTGTTATCCTCCCTTCCCGGTGCAGCTGTCTTCTCCATCAAGGTTGATGGTGTGTATCATGAATTCACATCCATCCCTGGTGTCAGAGAAGATGTCTCGATGATTATTCTTCAGCTCAAGCAGCTGATCATGAAGATCGAGGATGATGAAGTTTACAACCTGCAGATCTCCGCAAAGGGACCTTGCACAGTTACAGCCGGTGATATTATCTGCCCGGCTCAGGTTGAAATCCTGAACAAGGATCTGGAAATCGCTCATCTCGAGAGCGGTGTCAGCCTTGAAATGGAGCTGAAAGCTAAGAACGGACGCGGTTATGTCTCTTCAGACATCAACAAGCAGAAGAACCAGGGAAGCTCCCAGGGAATCGGAACTGTCTTCACAGATTCCATTTTCACACCGATTGAAAAGGTTGCTTACAACGTTGAACCGACACGTGTCGGCGAAGATGTTAAGTATGACAGCCTGACTATGGAAATCTGGACAGACGGATCCATTACTCCTCAGAAGGCCCTCTCACTGGGCGCTAAGATTCTGATTGACCATCTTGATATCATCTCCGGTATTAACGATGAAGTTATGTCCATGGAAGATGTTATCAAAGAAGGCGGTGCAGAACCTCAGAATAAGGGACAGCAGATGATGATCGAAGATCTCGATCTCTCCGTACGTTCCTATAACTGTCTGAAACGCGCAGGCATTCAGACTGTAGAAGAACTTACACAGAAGACCGAGGATGAAATGATGAGAGTCCGTAACCTCGGTAAGAAATCTCTCAAAGAGGTAAAGGACAAGCTCATCGAACTCGGACTGGGTTTCAAGTCCTTTGATTAACAGGAGGAACGTTTATGTGGAATCGTAAATTTGGAAGAACCGCTGATCATCGTAAAGCGATGCTCAGAAATCTCGCAACTTCCGTTATTTTATACGGTAAGGTAGAGACAACAGAAGCTAAGGCAAAAGATATGCGTTCTGTTGTTGATGAACTGATCACACTCGGCAAGAAGGGTGATCTGGCTGCACGCCGTCAGGCTGCTGCTTATCTCCGTAATGTTACGGATGAAAAGACACAGAAGACTGTGCTGCAGAAACTGTTTGACGAAGTAGCTCCGAAGTATGCTGATCGCAAAGGCGGATACACACGTGTTATCAAGACGGGTACACGCCGCGGCGATGCTGCTCCGATGGCATTCATTGAACTGGTTTAATTGATCAGAAAGCTCATCTTCGGATGAGCTTTTCTTTTAGATTATTTCCGGGAAATAAATTTCCCGCGGGGAGGGTGTATGATCGACTTCGAACGGTACGGAGGAATTGTAAGACTCAGCAGTGCACTGCACCGGTATTTCGGACTGGAGTGCGAAGAAGAGGCAGACGAAAGGCTGAGCAGATGGCTTGATCACAATCAGTTCCGCTGCGTCATTGTGGTTCTTCTTGATGCGCTTGGCACTTCTGTTCTCAATAAAGCCGCAAGGCCGGAAGGATGGTTCAGAACACATATGGCTTTTGAAACCACGACTGTCTATCCGCCGACTACCTCAGCTGCGACAACTTCCTTCCTGACAAGCAGGTATCCGGTTCAGAATGCATGGCTTGGATGGAATCAGTATTTTGCGGAAAAGAATGATGAAATCATCCTGTTCAGGGAAAGATCCCAGTACGGGGATGATACGTATCCTGGATTTGTCAGCCGGACAATCCCGGTTGAATGGCTGATGGATAAGCTGAACAGAAAAGGCATCAAAGCAGATTCTGTATGGCCTTCTTTCGGTTCTTCGCACCCGAGCCGCAGTTTTGATGAATTCTGTGAGAATGTATATCATGCGGCATCTGATCCTGAATGCAGATTTGTGTATGGTTATTGGGATGATCCGGATGGATATATGCATGAATACGGTCCATCTTCACCCGGTCTTCCTGACCTGATCGGAATGATGGAAGAGCAGATTGCTCAGCTTTCAGAGAGACTGCCGGAAGATACCGGACTGATGATCATTGCCGATCACAGCCAGATTGATTCTGAACATTATGCATTGGATGAGGATGAAGAACTCTGTGAATGCCTGCTTTCCGCACCTTCCCTGGAAGCCAGAACGGTTTCTTTCCGGGTGAAGGAAGAGTGCAGGGAGCGGTTCAGAAAGCTCTTCTCTGAACGCTTTAAAAACCGGTTCCTTCTGCTTACGCATGAAGAAGTATTGGAACAGAGAGTGTTCGGAAAGGGAAATGCGCATCCGCGTGCGGAAGATTTCATCGGTGATTATCTTGCGGTCGCTCTGACACCGCTGGAGCTGAATTACAGAAGAGGCAAGGATGAAAAGGGAAATCATGCAGGAGGAATGGAGGAGGAAGCTCTCATTCCGGTCATACTGAACCTTAAGTTGTGATTCCTTGACGGCTGATATACAATGAATGCTATGAAAAAAGCAGGATTATGGCTTCTGACGGCTTTATTGCTTACAGGCTGTCAGACAAATACAAAGCCGGATGAAACGGAAGAACAGGCAAAACCGCGCGAAGGAGATGCCTATACGCTCTACAGTGAAGATCTGGCCGGTGCTGAAAAGGCTTCATCGCTCAGCTACGGGATCCGGAGCGACTATACATTCCGTTTTTCCGACGATACGTTAAGTTCGTATCAGATGGATGGTGTACTGGAGGTTCAGGATGAATCAGAAACGGCTCATCTGACACAGAACATTCATGCCAACGGGCTTAATTCACAGATGGAAGCGTATTTCTATGACGGTACGCTTTACAACAGCTACAACGGAATCACGTATTACGAAAAGATGAATCTGAACAATGTCAGGGAACTGATGCTTGTACCGCTGGAAGCTTATGCATTCCCGCAGCAGATTATCTCTTCCATCAAGGCTTCAGAAGATACGGAAGGCAATCACATCTATGTCATTGAAATCGCTGAGGAAAGCCGTAAGGACTTCTTTGGCAGCCGGTATGACTTCTATGGCGTAACCGAATTTGACGGCGCGGAAGTAAAAGCTCTGACAGTTACGGATACTTTCTCTTCTGACGGTTATCTCATCAGTGAGAATGTTTCGGCAGAAACAGCCTTTACGTATCAGGAACAGGAAATTGAAGCGGCCTACACTTCGGAAGTATCTCTGTTTGCACAGAACAGTACCGAGATTGCAATCTCAGATGAACTGAAGAAAGAGCAGAGCGCCTATGTATCTTCCGATGAGATCGACACAAGTCAGATCGATACCGGGGATGATTATGATGACAGTCCGGAGGCGACAACAGCAGCGACATTCAGGAAGCGTCTGATCGGCAGAATGGGCTATGAGGAAATCGAGGGCGATGCCGTTCAGATGAAATTCAATCAGAATGAGGCATATACGATCGATTTTGCGAACAAGACATTTATCTACTCAAACTACTCAATCAACTATGTATACAGCTGGCAGGGAGATCTGATTTCCATGGGCAGCTGCACATATGAATTCGGCAAAGACCGCGCCACAAGCGAATGCCAGGATTCAACAGTCGAAAAAATGAAGGAAGTTAAGAATTATCTTCTGATGGAACTCTATTACTGCGGTCTTTCGCTGGATGACCTGCAGTCTGAAACAAAATAAAAACGGAGGAACAGTATGAGAGCAGTTATATCAGTAGTCGGCAAGGACCGTCCCGGTATTCTCGCATTTGTCGCAACCGAATGTGCAAAACGGACCATTAACATTGTGGATGTCACCCAGAAGGTTCTGCAGGACCTGTTCACAATGATTATGATTGTGGAAATTCCGGAAGATCTTGAAAATATGCACAAGATTGCGGATGAATTTGACGAACTCGGCAAAGAACAGGCATTGAGAATTCATTTTATGCATGAAGATATCTTCAATGCCATGCATACAATCTGAGGGAACGCTGTATGACACGTACTTCAGATAACATTCTCGAAACGATCCGGATGATTGATGAAGAATGCCTCGATATCCGTACCGTTACGATGGGAATCTCACTGATGGATTGCGCAGACAGCGACATTGACCGCGCCTGCGAAAAGATTTATCAGAAGCTGATGAACAAGGCAAAGGACCTTGTGAAAACAGCCGGGGATATTTCAAGAGAATACGGAATTCCGATTGTGAATGCCCGTATTTCGGTTACTCCGATCTCGCTTCTGGCAAGTGTCAGCGGCGGCGACTGCGTAAAATACGCAAAAACCCTCGACCGGGCAGGAAAAGACCTGGGCGTTAATTTTATCGGAGGCTACTCCGCGCTTGTGCAGAAGGGTATGACGGAAGGCGACCGGCTTCTCATTGAGTCCATTCCGGAAGCACTTGCATGTACAGATATTGTCTGTTCATCAGTGAATATCGGGTCCACCAAAGCCGGCATCAATATGGATGCCGTTAAGAAAATGGGCCAGATTGTCAGAAGATGCTCGGAGCTGACCGCGGACAATAACTGTTTCGGCGCTGCTAAGCTCGTTGTTTTCTGCAATGCAGTGGAAGACAACCCGTTCATGGCCGGTGCGTTCCATGGCATTTCTGAGCCTGACTGCGTCATCAATGTCGGTGTATCAGGCCCGGGTGTTGTCAGAAACGCCGTACGCGAAGCAGGACCTGAAGCATCCATGGATGAAATTGCGGAGATTATCAAGAGGACCGCATTCAAGGTTACCAGAATGGGCCAGCTGGTAGGCCGTGAAGCCTCCAGAAGGCTGAATGTGCCGTTCGGCATTGTAGACCTTTCCCTGGCACCGACGCCCGCTGTAGGCGATTCTGTGGCCCAGATTCTGGAAGAAATCGGTCTTGAACAGTGCGGCGGCCCCGGCACAACCGCATGTCTTGCGATGCTGAATGATGCAGTGAAAAAGGGAGGCATCATGGCATCCAGTTCTGTAGGCGGACTTTCAGGCGCATTTATTCCGGTCAGCGAAGACGCCGGAATGATCGCAGCCGCGGAAGCAGGAACACTGACGATTGAAAAGCTTGAGGCAATGACAGCTGTGTGCTCGGTCGGACTGGATATGATTATTGTTCCGGGCGACACAACAGCCGAAACACTGTCTGCGATTATTGCGGATGAAGCCGCAATCGGAATGATCAATTCCAAGACCACCGCATGCCGTCTGATCCCTGCGATCGGAAAGAAAGCGGGAGAACATCTGGTATTCGGCGGATTGCTCGGAGAAGGACCTGTCATGCCTTTGAAGACAGTCAGCCCTGCAGTTATGGTGCACAGAGGCGGCAGAATTCCGTCACCGATTCAAAGTCTGAAAAATTAAGGCATTTTGTCGTATAATGGAAATATCGATGGGGAGAAATACTATGCAAAACTTACCTACGGAAAACGAATTACGGGAACTGGCTGTGCTCGCGGCTGACGGAGACCGCGATGCAATTGCGACCCTTCTCAAAACATATACAGCTGAAATGTACTTTGTCACCAGACTGTATATCGGTGACAAGGAACAGGCAAAGCGTTCAGAACAGGCAGCGCTGAGACATGCCCTGAAAAATCTGGACGGCGCTGAGACAGCAGAAAACTTCACAGACTGGATTACAGACATTGTCAGAGACAATGCTCTGCAGAATGCTGTGCCGACTGAAGTGAATGAGGACCCGGATCTTAAATACACAAACAAGGACGAAGTTCCTGATACAGGAATCCGTCTGCCTGAGAATATGGACGAGTGCAAAGTCCGTATTCTGCACGCTCTTGATTCTCTGCCTGCAGGCGAAAGAGCTGCTGCGGCACTGCGTTATTTCGATCTGATGTCACTGGATGAAATCTCCGCCAAGCTCGGCATCACAAAGGACGACACCAGAAAGGTTCTCGCCTCTGTCAAGCAGTCTCTCGGCAAGGGCGATACATCTGTATCCGCTCTTCTTTCACTGGCATCCAAAGTGAATCCGAAGCTTGCCATTGAAGAGCCCGTCAAGCCGGAAGACGATATTTTTGACGAAGTCGATCTTTCGATGGATGAACTGTTTGATGAAGCTGAAAAGAGAGTTGAAGATGATCAGGATGCGGATGATATCGATCTGAACTTCACAGACTTTGAAGAACCGGCAGAAGATGATGCGGAAGATCTGAGTTTTGAAGAACCTGCGCAGCCGGAAGAAGAAGGCGATCTGTTCGGTGATATCCGTTTTGAACAGGAAAGCGAAGAAGAACCGGAAGAAGAAAAGAAGCCGTTCTTTGATATTCCGGAAGAAACTGACCCGGAACCGACAAAGGTTGTTGAGTCCATGGACCAGATCATCTATCCGGCAGAAGATGACGACGATGACGATGATGATTATGATGAAAAACCGAGAAAGAAGAAAAAGGGCGGTTTCCTGAAATGGTTCCTGCCGCTTCTGCTGATCGCCGCTCTGGCAGGCGGAGCTTTCTACCTCTTCGGTATTAAAGGCTACACATTCAATGATATCATGTCGCTGTTCAACCGCGACAGTCAGCCGGCAGAGACAGTAACGCCGACTCCTGAAACAACGCCGACACCGACACCGGAGGCAACTCCTACTCCCACACCGACTCCTACGCCGACTCCGACACCTACTCCGGAACCCACACCGGAGCCTACACCGGAAGGTGAAGCTGTCATCGGTCAGGCATACACAAATGTTACAGATCTGACAATCCGTGACGGAGCAGGTATCAATTTCGCATATATTGATCTGGCTGCAGCTGAAACAACATACGATGTATATGAAACTGCGGAAGCAGATGGATATACATGGTACAGAATCAGCGAGAACGGATGGATTCCGAGTGACGGAACCTGGATCACATATACACCGAAACAGTAAATGATGAGAACGGGCAGATGCCCGTTTTCTTTTGGTCAATAAAAAAGCATACTGCGTGTTCGAGCGGTATGCTTAATGTCTGTCAGGGATCAGGTAGGGGCGAAGATCGGCAGGGAGCGCATCCATATAGATCTGAATGATCTCATTGCGGTCTGTGCCGGGGACACCCGTGATCAGATCGCATGTGCGGGTACGGATCCCGCAGATATAAAATTCCAGCATCATATCAAGGTTTGAGGGAATTGCACCGTCTTCAAATCTGCCCGCAATCTTTTTACGGATATAATCCAGTATAAAATTCGCAGACTGTGTATACAGGGCGTTCACGCCATGTGAATTCTGCAGCACATTGATATAATAGTTCCGCTTCTCTTCGATCATATCCGAGAGTGTTTCCAGAAGCCACGGAAAATCCATATCCTCCGGTTCTGCTGTGCAATGTGCTTCAAACTGCTTGGTAAAAATATAATTCACCGCGTCATCCATGTCCTTGAAATAGTAATAGAACATCGGATAGCTTACCCCGCAGTTTTCGGTGATTTCTGCGATCTTAATCTTATTGATTGCGCGTGACGCTGCCAGCTGTTCAAATGAGGCAGCCAGCGCATCCTTCGTTGATGTACGATTAATCATGATTCCCCTGGTCCTACAGCACTAAGGTAATCGGTTTTGTGTAATGCTTGTATTAACGGATAGTTATAGTTGTTAAAGAATTTAATATAAAGCCTGAATTGTAAAATTCAGAACAAAACAAATAATTATAAAGATGACTGCATGTATAAGGAAGTGGTGATAACCGGCCTGATCGGTTATACTTTCTGAGTATGAAAGACAGTCTGAAGATGATCCATGATACCGCAAGGGAAAACCACATTCCGATCATGAAGGATGACGGAATGGATTTTCTGATTGAATATCTTACTTCCCATGAAAACATCCGCGATATCCTGGAAATCGGAACGGCTGTCGGCTATTCCGCAATCCGCATGGCATCGGTCAGATGGGATATGACTGTGGATACGGTTGAAGTCGATCCCGCAATGTATGCCCAGGCGGTAAAGAATGTGGAGGCAGAATCGCTTTCCGACAGAATTCACTGTTATCTATGCGACGGGGCACAGTTTGAAACAGACCGGATCTATGATCTGATTTTTATCGATGCCGCAAAATCACAGTACAGAAGATATCTTGAACACTTTATGAAGAATTCAAGACCGGGAACAGTATTCCTGTTTGATAACCTGGCATTTCACGGAATCGTGGATGACAATTCACTTTCCCATAACAGGAGCACTGTACAGATGGTCCACAAGATCAGAAAGTTCAGGGATCATCTCCTGCAGGATGAAAGATTTGATACAGTCTATTATGAGGATTCAGGCGACGGGATCGCTGTTGCCTGCCGCAGGTTATAAAAAGCTGTCCGGGCTTTCATGTCCCGAACAGCTGCTTTTTTGTTTAAAAATGACCGCTTGTATGTGAACCGAAGCTTGATGATGAAGATGAGAATCCGCCGCCTCCCCCTCCGCGGTTGCTGTCGTGGTTGATTTTGGTCCGCGATTCCGTGCGGTAGAGGAAATGGTCACGGTGTTTTGAGAGCTTGACTCCGTTTTTGACGATGTAGTCCGAAGCCTCTTTTTTCAGCCCTGTTGTTTTGTTTTTTGATTTCATGCCAAGGCACGCAAGAAGCGATACAATCGGCGGGATCGCGACGGTCGCACCTGTTTTCGCTGTGCGCTGCGTCTGTTCACGCTGCGCCTGCTCGGCTGCTTCCTGTTCGTCCCGTTCCGGATCGAAATCATAGGAAATCGGTGTGCCGGCTTCTGCGTAGGCAAGATACTGATCTGCGATTGCTATGTAGTTCCTGAAGGCGCCGTAATAATCGCCTTTTTTCAGATACCCGTTGACAACGCTGTCAGCCATTTTTTCCCTGGCATATGTACCGAATGCCTGCTCGGCAAGTCCGCCGTTTCTGACAAAGAAGTCAAAGCTTCTGGTGTCCATATCCAGCACCAGCAGGATACCGTCGTCCGCGTTCTCCATTCCCATGAATTCGTTGATCCACAGAGATTCCGCATATTCCTCGATGGTGGAATAGCTGTCCATGTCATTCATGACCCGGATGTAAACGCCGGCATTGTGTGCTTCACTGACTCTTGCGGCCAGCTCGGTCAGCTCATTCTTTTCAGATTCGGTAATCACGCCGTATTCGTCAATTACATAAATTGGATTGACTGCCTTTACAGCCGGCGCCGTCATCAGCAGAAGCGCGAAGATGACAGCGAACAGTTTCAGAATTCGTTTCATGATCCGCCTCCCTTACTTCAGCACCATAAACAGCAATACATACAGTCCTGCCATCAGAACTATGGTGATTCCGAAGAAATAAAGCCAGAATTTTTTCATATCCACCGGCAGATCGCCGACAAATTTTCCTGTCTGTCCGTTCATGGCAAACAGATAGATCTGATCATTCCATCTGGTTGACAGAAGCCATACCGGCATAAATGCGTAATGGACACGGCCCGGAATAATATGGACCTGTTCTCTTTCCGGAACAGCGGATGTATATCCGGTCACGGTTGCGGAGATTGCCGCAAGTGCGCTGTTCTTCATTCTGAGATCCGCACGGCCGGCGTCTTCTTCCGAACTGACATCATACTTGTCTGCCAGATAACCGGGCAGATAACTCATTTCAAACGGCTTCATATCCGCATAATTGAACGGTTCGATTGAATCCATGAATTCGTCCGGCATTTTGCTGGAAGCGTCAGCCGGCACCATTTTGAAGCGGACTTCTCCGCCGCGTTCCACCTGGTAATGTTCTGTAACGGTTACCAGATAGTCGTGCGAGGAATGTGTATGCACACGGGTTGCGTGATAGGCAAGATCTGCTTCGGCAGCTCCGTTGTAGAGCCAGAACGGAACATAGACACCTTTGATTTCTTCAATGTGATTGTTTGCGCTGAAGGCACTGGGAAGCAGGGGTTTTCCTTTATAGAAATCCGAAAGCTTTTTCACTGCTTCTTCTTTCTTCAGACGGAACGGGATGATGTAATCCGGACGCAGGGCACCGTCAAACTGTGAAGGTACAACGGTCGGATTGCCGCAATAGGGGCAGCTTGTGGCAGCTGTATTGACATCACAGATCAGCTCGGCACCGCAGGAAGGACAGCTGTACGCGCGCAACTTTGCGGCTTCCTCGTCACTCCACTGCAATGATTCGGGTGTGCTGTCCGGCAGGGCTGCGGCTGCAGCCGCTGCAGCGTTGGCTTCTGCGTATTCCTGTGCAATCTGTGACGGTTCGAAAACCGATCCGCAGAAGTCGCATTTGAGCTTCTGCAGTTCCGGATCGAAATGAAGCGGACCGCCGCAGGAAGGGCACTTGTAATTTGTTACCTGGTCAGGCATGCGTAGTCACCTCCTTGTGACAGACAAGAGAAGGATCCGGAATCGAATTCCGAATCCTTCCGGTCTGATTGATTCAGCAGGAATGCTTATTCGGGTTTGCGGGTTCCGCAGTTTGCGCAGAAGTTTCCTTCGTTTTCATTTCCGCAGGAAGGGCAGATCCATTTTGCCGGCTGCGGTTTTGGTGTTCCGCAGTTTGCACAGAAATTGCCGGAAGAGGCTGTTCCGCACTTCGGACAGATCCATGTTCCTGCTGCAGGAGCTGCGGGTGCAGGCTGTGCTGCCTGCACGGCTGCCTGTTCAGCTGCCGCCTGTGCATAGAGCGCAGACGCGTTGACGCCGGAAGCGTTGACTGCGGCGTTGTAGTTCATGAACCCGATCGCAGCTCCGCCTTCATTCTTAGCCGCATCGCGCATCGCATCAATTGCCGCTGCGGTTGTGCCGGCAGCTGCGTGGATGGTGCTGGTGTATGTGGCTGCTGTCTGAAGCTGCTTGATTCTTTCTTCATCTTCTTCGTTCGCCTTGATGGAATTCATGCCGAAGGAGACGATTTCAATGCCGCGCAGTTCTTTCCATTTTTTAGAAAGAGCTTCGTTCAGAGCGTCTGTCAGTTCCATTGTACGGCCCGGGATTTCGCTGTAGCGTACACCGGAAGCGGAGATCTTCGCGAATGCCGGCTGCAGTGCTGTCAGCAGTTCGCTTCTCATCTGATTCTCAATCTGGGATACCTTGTAGTCACCGGACACGTTGCCGCAGACATTGGTATAGAAAAGAATCGGATCGGAAACCTTAATGCTGTATTCACCGAAGCACTTGACCGAAATATCGATATCGATATTGGCACGTGTGTCAATGACACGGAACGGTACAGGAGAAGCGGTTCCGTATTTCAGGCCGGGCAGTTCCTTTGTGTTGAAGTAGTAGATTCTCTGGTCTTCAGCAGCCTGGCCGCCGAACTGGAATCTCTTGCCGAACTGAGCGAAGACGTTCTTCACGGCATCGCCGAGGCTTCCTGTGAATACGGACGGTTCAGTCTTGGAATCGTATTTGTATTCACCGGGTTCTGCACAGATATCGACGACCTGACCATTTTCAACAATGATCATACACTGGCCGTCTGCTACGGCAATCAGGGAACCGTCGGTAATGATATTGTCATTTCCGCGGTTGGAGGAGAAACCTGTTGTTCTTTTTACGCCTTTGCGGCAGATTGTGTCAGCAGGCAGAGCATCGCAGTAGAAATACTCCTTCCACTGATCAGCGAGTACAGATCCAGCTGCACTCATGGAGGCTAATAATAAACCCATATTTCCTTGTCCTTTCTGTTTTTAAACTTACTAATTGCATAATAGCATTTTTGAACGGCGCTGAGTTTTAATTTCGGCCGCATACGATGATTACATTTGAAATTCGGAAATCCTTAAAAAATTTTTTCCGTTTTTGTATAATTGGTTTTGAAAACGGAGAAAATGCGATGGAAAATCAGTATTACGGACAGGAAGATACAGGACTGCAGATGCAGAATGGGAAGTTTCCCGGTATTCAGTCACCGCAGGATCTTTACAAAGCTCTGAGCGGCATATGGTGTGCATACACATGCGCACCGCGTATGAGACAGGACTGGACGGAAGAAAATATGACGCTTGGACAGTGCTCTGTCACGGCCTTTCTGGCACAGGATGTTTTCGGCGGGGATGTCTATGGGATTCCTTTAAAAGAAGGAGGGTTCCATTGTTTCAATCTGGTGAACGGACATCTGTTCGATCTGACAAGTGCGCAGTTCAGAGAGAAACTTGATTACAGCAATTCTGTGATACAGAGGCGTGAAGATCATTTTGCGAAAACAGAAAAGAAAGAACGATATGAGTATCTGAAGCAGGAACTCATAAAATACTGTGCAGAGTAAAAAACTGACCGGCGTTCAAATATATATTTACAGACTGCGGAATCATGATATGATGTTGGCAATGAGGGAGTAACCAATGGATTCTTCCATCAGACAGATCTACATCACGGCAAATTCCAGGTCTGTCTTATGAAGGTGAGACTCATGGACAGAAACCGCTGTGCATGGGTTTATGAAAAAGAATGAACCGGACGCGGCGGAAGCTGTGTCCGTTTTTTGGAGGTTTTATATGCTGAAAGCGAACAATGTGACAAAACGGTACGGGAAGGTAACAGCCTGCGACAATCTTTCGTTTGAACTGGAGGACGGCAGCGTTACCGTTCTTCTTGGACCAAACGGTGCCGGAAAAAGCACGATTATGAAAGCGATCATGGGATTTCTGAGATATGAAGGACAGATCGAGATCGGCGGATATCCCAACAAATCGCAGCAGGCCAGAAGAATACTGGGCTACATTCCTGAGCTTCCTGCTCTGTATCCGAACCTGACGGTCGGGGAACATCTGGAATTTCTTGCCAGAGCATACCGGCTGAAGAATTATAAGGAAAGAAGCGATGAACTGCTGAAACAGTTTGAACTTCTGGATAAAAAGAAGAAATTCGGCGATGAGCTTTCAAAAGGCATGCAGCAGAAGCTGAATATCTGTCTCGGTCTTTTGACTGATCCCCAGCTCCTGTTAATGGATGAACCGATGATCGGTCTGGATCCGCATGCGATCAAGGAACTGAAAAACACAATTGATTCGATGCGTTCTCAGGGAAAGACACTGCTGGTTTCAACCCACATTATTGACAGCGTTGACATGCTCTGGGACAGGACGATTATCATGCAGAACGGAAAGATCAAAGCCAACATCACAAGAAGCGAACTGGAAGAGGACGGCAGGACGCTTGAACAGCTGTTCTTTGATGTGACGGAAGGAATTGCGCAGGAAGCGATGAGCTCTGCAGAAGAGGAACAGTAAAATGAGACTGTTTGGCTATTATGCACTGCATTCCATTTTCAACCAGTTTCGCAAGCTGTTTAAAACATGGGTGCTTGTCTTTATTCTGGTATGTGCGCTGTTCGGCGGTCTGATCGGTTTCGGTGCCGCAAAGCTCGAAGAAGCCGCATCAGGCGATGAACCTTACCAGGAGACAGAAGTCATTGAGGATCAGGAGCCTGCAGCTGAAGAACCGGATTTTTCCTTCGAGGAAGCGACCGGAATCAGCGGGATAGCGGCTGTGGAGATCGCGGCGTCTGTGATTGTGCTGGCGGTATTTGCGTATGAGGTCTACAGCGCCCAGTCGCAGGGCGGAAAGATCTTCCTTCCGGCCGATGTCAATCTGCTGTTTGCCTCGCCGATGAAGCCGCAGTCCGTCATGATGTTCCGTTTAGCGACGCAGCTCGGCATGGCGGTCGCCGGTTCTTTGTATCTTCTTTTCCAGATTCCGAATCTGACACTGAATCTCGGTGTTCCTGTATGGACAGCTCTTTCACTGATAGCAGCCTGGTGCATTACCCTGATCACCGGCAAGCTTCTGCAGCTGACCGTTTACTGCACAGGCTCCATCTATCCTTTTGTGAAAGAGAATGTTCATAAAGCTGTATATGTTCTGATTGCGGTGATTCTCGCAGTGTTCGGACTGTATTATGTACGGTCTGCAGAAGGGTGGCTCAGTGCGGCATCCGGATTCTTCAGTGCGAAGTGGACTTTCTGGATTCCGTTCTGGGGATGGATCAGAGGATTTGTATTCTACGCCCTTGAAGGAAATCCGCTGATGAGCCTGCTGTTCTTAGCTGTCAATACAGCAGGAAGCGCGGCACTGATGTGGCTGATCTGGCATCTGGATGTGGACTTCTATGAAGACGCGATGACCAAATCGCAGGAAGTCGCGGAGCTGATGGAGGCTGCCCAGTCTGACAGAAGAAGTCTGAGTGTAAGGGCAGGAAAAAAGGAACGCAGTGAACGGATTGAAAGAGATGGTTTCCATTACGGAAGCGGTGCGAATGTATATTTCTTCAAGACACTGTACAACCGTTTCCGCTTTGCCCATCTGAAATACTTTACAGCGACATCTGAAACATATCTTGCGGTCGGAATCCTGAGCGCACTTCTGCTGAGATTTGCGATCGGTACGGATTCCTTTACACCGATTGCGCTGATATTGGCTGTGTTTGTCTTCTTCAGGACATTGGGAAATCCGTTAAATGCCGACGCGCAGCTGGATTGGTTTATGCTGGTGCCGGATCCGGCATGGAAAAAGCTTTTCTTCTCGCTGCTGGGAGGCAGTGTGAACTGTCTCTTGGACCTGCTGCCGGGGATGATTGCAGGTGCTTTGATCATCGGCGCAAATCCATTCAAAGCGCTGCTGTGGCTTCCGCTGATTGTATCGGTTGATTTCTACGGAACCAATGTAGGTACATTCCTGGATCTTTCCATTCCGCTTTCCATCGGAAAAACAATCAAGCAGACCATTCAGATCATGTTCCTGTATTTCGGTCTGATTCCGGACATTGCCATGCTGGCAATCGGATTTGCCATGGGATATGAAGTGCCTGCCGAGATCATCTGCACACTTGTCAATTTCTTCCTGGGAATGCTGTTTCTGGGACTTTCCGCAGTATTTACCGAACCGTGCGGAGGAAGAGAGATTGAAACAGACGGAACGGAAACAGTATCTCCCGCAGCTAAAAAATCTTTCAGCCTGATCGGGCTCAGCGCTTCATTGATCCTGGCTGTTACGGTTATTCTGCAGCTTGGACTGTCATTGATGCTGAAAAATTCAATGCCTGCGGATTTCAGCGGATGGACACTGTGGCTTATCACGTTTGCGCCGATGTATCTTCTTGCGGTGCCGGCAGGCATCATGATGATGAAGAGGATACCGGCTGAAAAACTTCCCCGGAAGAAGCTCCGGATGAAGTATTTCATCATTCTTCCGATGATCTGTGTCTTTCTTGTCTATTGCGGCAATGTGATCGGCATTCTGATCAATGCGGTTCTGGGTTCTCTGTTTCCTGTCACTGCCGAGCTTCCGCTTGAGCAGATGACAATGGAGGGGAGTCTGATCCAGAGGATCCTGTTTATGGTGATTCTTGCGCCTGTGATTGAGGAATATATCTTCCGCAGGCAGATGATTGACAGGCTTCATATATACGGAGGAAGAACAGCAGTCATTGTTTCCGGAATCATGTTCGGTCTGTTCCATGGAAACTTCTCGCAGTTCTTCTATGCGGCAGCACTCGGTATCGTGTTTGGATATGTATATCTGAAAACAGGGAAGCTGCGCTATACAATCGCTCTGCATATGTTTGTGAATTTCTTCGGCGGCATTGCCGGTCCGCAGATTATGGAAAATCTTGCGGGTATCGCAAACCACATCGATCAGCTTGCGGTTCTGAGTCCTCTGAAGCTGCTGACGCTGCCGCAGGTGGTTATCTTCTTCCTTTATATAGTTGTTCTGATCGCAATGTTCCTGGGCGGATTTGTGATGCTGGTACAGCAGATGCGGGAAGTTTCCTTTGCAAAGGAAGCGGAACAGCTTCCCAAAGGAAGTGCAGCCGCTGTATCCTGGGCAAATCCGGGAATGATTCTGTTTGTGCTTCTGTGCATCGGAATGTTCATTGCGTCGTTTATTTGAGAGCAAATACTGCTGCAAATGATGCGGCAGTATTTTTTTGAAACTTTTTGAGAAAAAAATCAAAAATTACTTGCGCCATATGGCACACTGTGCTAATATTCTCTTGCTGCCTTAATAGCTCAGTCGGTAGAGCACCTGGCTGTTAACCAGGGTGTCACAGGTTCGAGTCCTGTTTAAGGCGCCATATATGTGAAAAACCCGATATTCGTGCTGAATATCGGGTTTTTTCGCGTTTTTCTCAAACTTAGTTTGAGAAATAGGCCTAGAAGGAGGTATTTATGTGCAAAACCTTTGCAGAAGTAGCAATGGAAGTCATTCGTGAAGACTGGGAACTCCGTAAAGAACAAAACAACCCAGTATTCAATCAGGAACGGATTGCCCAAATGATGGGCATTTCCCGGAGTCAACTCGCAAAAGCCCTTACTACTGATAAAAATCCTACGATTTCATTCATCTGCAGTTATGCAACCGCTGTAGGAAGACCAATGGATGAGCTTCTTTACACGATTGGTCGTAGAGAAGTGGAAGAACAGAGAAGCTTTCTGATCTCAAATCAGATGACAACTAGAGCTACTACTGAAAATTAGTAATTAAAAAGATTGAATAAGCCAAGAGCCTAGGAAACTCACTTATCCAATCTGACTCACCCTTTCAATAGAATTTTTGAAAGGTAACAAGCTAGGAAAATCTCATTTTTATGATACCCAGCTTGTACATATACAGTACCACAAACGCTATTTCAAAAAAGTTTTTGTATAAATTTTTACACAAAAATTTTGTGTTCAAACAACACACAGAAGTTAGCAAAAATCGGAGGATAATCGCATGCCTAAATTGAAGAAAGTGCGTTCTGGAAAGTTCACATTAATTCAAAACCTGATCTTCGAAGATCACCGGCTTTCCTACAAGGAAATCGGTATCTATTGCAACATGATGAAGTTTCCTGATGACTGGGAATTTTCAATACGGTACCTAGCCGAGCGTCACAAGGATAAGCGTGATTCGGTCAGAACTGGGATAGAAAAGCTGATCGAATACGGATATATCGCTCGCAGTGAAACCCAGCATCGTGATGAACGGGGATTCTATGGAAAATATGATTACATCATTTATGAAGATCCTTTAGACAATCCATACTTCATTCCCTGTCCTCAGATTTCAGAAGGCCTTACAAGTGCTGATCTGGATCGCTGTACGGATTTTCCAACCACGGATGAAAAACCGTGTACGGATTTTCCGACTACGGATTTTCCGTACTCGGATGACCCGTTAACGGAAAATCCAACCACAACAAATACTTTCTATACAAATACTGTCAGTACTAATACTTTCGAACCAAATATTGAGGATGATGATGCTTCGCACGCGCGCGAGGATGTTGATCTGGACGGTTTCAAGCGGAAGCTAATGAATGTTTATATGTGTAGTTACTTTATGAAATCTTCAAAGCCCAAACAGCAGCGGGAGATGATGCAGTGCTTCAATGCAATCATCAATGCGATTGATGAAATAACTGATCCTGTTGCAATTGCCGCAATTAACGATTGTAGTCGAGAAGAGGCGGAATCACTATGGAAAAAAGTTTATTATGATTTGTTTTCCACAGAACTGGGACAAATTGTTCGTGATGACGTTCACCACAAACACAATTACTTAATCAAGCTGATCACAAATGAATTTAAAACAGGATTTGGCCCGGATCCTATGAACAGTACTGCTTTTGGCCTTTTCCCACAGAAATGAGAAAGAATCTGCTGGCAATGATCTGCAATGAGCACGGCAAAGTAGCAGATCGAAAGTACGTATCCACATTAGCTGAAGCTCTTAAATGGGCAGAGAACTTTAGTGAATTGGGAAGCTATGAAATTGTCGTTTTCAGTACAACTGAGGATAAGCCGTTATTGAGATTTGGGTTTACCAGTATCTGGGATTCCATGATAAAGGAGGTATAAGCATAGTATGACGATGCTGATTTGCGAAGGATTCAAAGTCCGGGTAAACGATCCATGGTCATCAGAGAGGAATGGTAAGGAATTTTATGTTGATTTGAACACATTCAAAGGAGAGATTCCGAATTTACCGGAAGAAGTGACTGAAGAGGATCTAAATCAGTTTCAACTGATCTTCAAATTGAATGACGGTTTGGATTACTCTGGGAAGATCAAAGATTCGATTATTGAAGCGGCACTTCGTCTGCTAGATCTTCAAAAACAACAAGGTACTAAGCCAAAAGGGAGAACTTTTGAATTGATTTCAGAGATGACCGGCATTTCCAGTTCATATGTCAGACAATACTGTGAATCAAAATCATCACGGGCCAAAAAGAAGAATCTTACTGAGGAAGACAGAGAGACAGCTGATGCGATGAAAGAACTCAGAAAGCTAAGAAGCCATATGCGATACCTCATTGAGAATCTCGGATCATATGATTGGCCTAAGACAGTAAAAGAGCTCGGAAACGAACGACAACTTGCTGAAGAGGTTATAGAGAAATTACAAGAAACAATTATCGAAGGGGATGAAG
>CAMVGT010000007.1 GCA_947167125.1 uncultured Erysipelotrichaceae bacterium | reverse complement strand
TGTCATTCAGGAAACTGAATCGCCGGACGGCTATTACCGCTGCTGCGAAACCGTATTTGTCACGGATGGCGAAGATCATACAGTCACATTGACAGACCGGATGATCAAAGTCACATTCCGCAAACTTGATGAGGAAGGAAATGATCTGCCCGGCGCATTGCTGTCGCTTTATGAAGTGCGCGGGGAAAATGAAACAAAGATTGCGGAATTCACAACCGAAGGCAAAGCAATCGAAACCGCCGGGATTCTGAAGGCAGGCACGATGTACTGCCTGAAGGAAGATGAAAATCCCCGGGGCGTGCATGTCAGCGCGGATGTGTATTTCGTGACCGAAACCTATGATCCGCTTTCTTCCGATCCGCTTGTGATCCAGATGACGGATACCGATCTCTGTCTTTCCGCATGGAAGACGGATCTTTCGGGCAATCCGGTTGCCGGGGCGCATTTATGTGTGGAGGATGAAGAAGGCAATGTGATCGCGGAATGGATCAGCAGTGAGGAACCGTTCGATCTCAGCGATCTGCTGCAGGGTGATCATACCTACATCCTGAAAGAAACAGAAGCTCCCGAAGGCTACAGCCTGATGGCTCCGCTGCGCTTTCATACAAACGGTGACAGGCAGCGCCGTCAGCTGATCCGGGCAGTTGACCGCAGAAGCCGCGTGCGCCTGGAAATCACAAAAACAGATGAAGAAACCTCAAAGCCGCTTGCCGGCGCTGAATTCATATTGCTTGATGCGGATGGCAAAGAGGCAGAGGATGTAGAAGGAAACGCAGTGGCCCTGATCAGCGATGAAGAAGGAAAGGCATCCGTGATTCTCGACTGGAATCCGGACGGCTGGATTCTCAGGGAAACCAAAGCACCTGAAGGCTACAGGCCTTTGAAACATGACATCATCATTCCGGTGATGGATGAAAGCGATCAGCCGGTTATCGTTCAGAAGGTCACCGTTCCCAATCAGAAAAAAGGCATTGATACATCGGCCGGATCAATGCGTCCGCTGCTTCTGATTCTTTCCGGCAGCTTACTGCTTGGCTTATGCGCACTTGCGGCATACATCTATCTGCAGCATTCATCGCGCTCATCGCGCTGATTCTGATCGTTGCCGGCATTCAGGAAGCGGAAGATCAGAACCGTATGCTCGCCCATACCCGTCAGCTCAAAGAGCAGCTGAAAGTCAGAAGGGAAGAGGCGGAAACAGAGACGCTTCAGACTGAAGACATCGGTCCGCAATGTGCCGGCTTTCTTCTGTTTGAAAGCGGACTGATCGAGGAACCGGTGATGCAGTGCAGTGACAACAGCTACTATCTTTCCCATCATTATGACGGCAGCGAAGGCATCGCCGGCGCTCTGTTTCTCGATGCGGCATGTCAGAAAGATGATGACCTGCGAATCATCTACGGCCATACCGTATTCTCTGATCAGACGCTGATGTTTTCGCCATTGCATCAGCTGCTTGATCCCGCCAGCGCACATGAAAACCGGTATTTTGTCTTTCAGGAAAAGGAAAATACCGGACGCTATGAAATCATCAATGTCTTTGTCTATGATGAATATCAAACGGATCTGATTGAAAATGCGCCGTTTGTATTTGACAGCGATGAAACGAAAAATGCATTTCTTCAGAAGATCAATGCATACTCCGTTTACAGAAATCCCAATGATGGAAACAATGAAGGAAAGCTGCTGATTCTGCAGACATGTCTGAAGGAGGAAGGCGGGGAAAGAATCGGTGTTCTGGCAGTCAGTCAGCCGCATTGAACTGAGCGCAATTCTGTTGTAAAGTATCCCCGAAAGAGGAAAATACTATGAAGCCGATTACAGCAGAATCACTTCTCGCCATGCGGGAATCCTACAGCGCCGATCCAAAGGCGCGTGTAGTCCGCAATGCCCTTGTCAAAAATGATCTCACCACAATCAGCCGCAGCTTTGAAGCGGAAAACCGCAATCCTGATATCTTTACGATCGATCTTAAAACAATGCCTGTTACAGCCCAGATGCAGTCCGGCAGATGCTGGATCTTCTCCGCAATGAATGTTCTGCGCGAACTGATTGCCCGCAAATACGGCATCCGGGAATTCGAGCTCTCCCAGAACTATGTCGCATTCTATGACAAACTGGAAAAGGCAAACTGGTTTATGGAATGCATCACGGAAGAAATCGATGAACCGCTCAGCAGCGAAAAGAACAGATTCCTTCTGGAAAGCGCTGTCAGCGATGGCGGCCAGTGGAATATGCTTGTGTCGCTGGTGAAAAAATACGGAATCTGCCCCAAGAGCGCCTATGGCGAAACATACCAGGCAGGCCACACCAGAGCGATGAACGGTCTTCTCAATACAAGACTGCGCAGATTTGCAGTCGATGCCCATAAGGCCCATGAAGAAAAACGGGATGAGGCAATTGAAAGGCTGAGGGAAGAAGCGCTCAGTGAAATCTACGGTCTGATCGCTTCCTGCTATGGACTGCCGCCGCAGGAATTCACATTTGAATATTACGACAATGACCGCAAGGCCCATGCCGAATACAATGTCACACCGCTGGAATTCTATGAAAAATATCTCGCGGTTGATCTTGAACAGTATGTCAGCGTAATCAACGGACCGACTGCCGACAAGCCTTTCTACAGAACCTATACGGTGGAATATCTCGGCAATGTCGTCGCCGGCCAGCAGGTATGCCTGCTCAATGTGCCGATGGATGAGCTGAAAAAAGCCATCATGGACCAGATGAAAGACGGCGATCCGGTCTGGTTCGGATGCGATTGCGGCAAGGACGGCGACCGGGAGACAGGTCTCTGGGACGATGCGCAGTACGACTATGCCAATACATTTGACATGAATCTGAACATGACCAAGGCGGAAATGCTCGACAGCCGCCACAGCGCCATGAACCACGCGATGGTTCTGACCGGTGTCAATATCGTTGATGAAAAGCCGACCAGATGGAAGATTGAAAACTCCTGGGGTGACAAGGTTGCCAAAAAGGGCTATTACACAGCGAGCGATACATGGTTTGACAGATATGTCTATGTCGCTGCGATTCATAAGAAATATCTCAGCGAGTACGCGTCTGCCGCTCTTGAGCAGGAACCGATCCTTCTGAAACCGTGGGATCCGTTCGGAACACTGGCTGACTGAACAGTGAACAGGAAGAATGATGAGCTTCATTCTTCCTTTTTTTGCGAAGATGCTATAATAGGATTCCGGCATGGAGGTGGCTATGAAAATCGGTGTAATTTCGCTCGGATGCGCAAAGAATCTTGTTGATACGGAAAATCTGCTCGGAATCCTGAATGCGAGCAGTCAGGAGATCGTAACATCCTATGAGGATGCGGAAGCGATTATCATCAATACATGCGGCTTTATTGAAAGCGCGAAAACCGAAGCCATCGACACCATTCTTGAAACTGCCGATCTCAAGGAAAGCGGATTGAAGAAACTGATCGTCATGGGATGCCTTTCCACCCGATACAAGGACCAGCTTGAAGAGGAAATGCCGGAAGTCGACCGCTTTATTTCCATTGATGAATACAAAAACCTCGGCAGTATTCTTTCAGAAGAACTGGGCGTGCGCATTGTCAATTCCTATGGAAAAACACCGCGTATTCTTTCCGGCAAGCCATGGATGGCATATCTGAGGATCGCGGACGGATGCGATAACCGCTGCAGCTACTGCGCAATTCCTCTGATCAGAGGAAACATGCGCTCAATGCCGGAAGATGAAATTGTCAGCGAGGCAGAGCGCCTGATCGCTTCGGGAGTGAAGGAACTCAACCTGATTGCCCAGGACAGCTCGCGCTATGGATATGATCTTGATGAACAGCTCCATCTTTCGTCGCTTCTGAAAAAGCTGGATGCGCTGGAAGGGGCGGAATGGATCCGTGTTCTCTATCTTTATCCGGATGAAATTCCGGATGATCTGATTGACACCATTAAAAACAGCAGACACATCCTGCCGTATTTCGATATTCCCGTCCAGCATGGCAATGACCGCATTCTCAAGGCAATGCACAGAAGAGGCAGCCGGGCGATGATTCTTGAAAGAGCGAAGAAAATCCGCGAAGAACTTCCCGATGCCGTTCTGCGCACAACCGTCATTGCCGGTTTCCCCACCGAAACCGAAGAAGAACATCAGGACACCCTGAGCATGATCCGCGCTGTCAGATGGGATCATCTCGGTGCTTTTGCCTATTCCAGCGAGGAAGACACACCTGCCTATGAAATGGAAGATGATGTCGATGAAGAGACAAAGCAGAGAAGGGTGCAGGAAATCATGGACACCCAGCAGGAAGTTTCCCAGCAGCTTCTTTCATCACGCGTCGGCAGAAGCGAGCGCGTGCTGGTGGAAGGAAGGGATGAACTGAGCGGCATGTATATCGGCAGAAGCGCGCTGTTTGCGCCTGACAATGTCGACGGCAGCGTCCGCTTCCGCTCGGAAAAACCGCTGAAGCCGGGCGACTTTGTGACTGTCAGATACACCAGGACTGCCGGCAGGAATCTGATCGGCGAGTCCGTTTCCAACGACTGAAAGGAACCGTATGTACCATATCACGGATACGAAAAAATACATCAGATGCCCGCGCCTGTTCGTTCTGGAAACGCAGGCGGAAAAACAGGAATACAGACCCTATGTGCGTCTGGATGAAGAGATCACGGCACTTGCGGCTGAAAAGCTTCATGTGTCAGGTGAAATCTTCACCGGCGCAAGAGGTGATGAATCTCAAAAAGCCGTAAACGCTCTGGAAACTGCAGACTGGCTGATCAAGGCCCGCTTTGAATACGGCGGACTGCGGATCAAAGTGCCGTTTCTGCACCGGACGGAAGAAGGCTGGGAGATCTATTTCCTGTTTGCCGGACTCTATCCCCATGCCAATGACATGCATTTCTATACCAGCACGGCATGGGTGCTGAAAGGATGCGGCATTGAACCGGTGAAATGGCATGTGATCCATCTGAATGCGGATTATGTCCGCGGACAGCAGCTGGATACGGAAGAACTGTTCATCATCAGTGACAGCTTCTACAACTCCTCCAACAATCCGACCAAACCGGTGAAGGAAACGATTGAAGAAGCGATGCGCGATATGACGGGTACGATTGCGGCAATGGATCAATGCCTTGAAAATGAAATGCCGGCACCGGTGCGCACACAGAACTGCACCGGCAGACAGAAATGCCGCCATTACAGCGAATGTTTCCCGAATGAAAAGCAGGAGGATGACAATTCCATCCTGACGCTGATCGGGGCAAGATACCGCTATGAGATGAAGAAAAACGGCATGACGCGCCTTGGACAGGCGGAGCTCAAGCTTCTTGAAGGAACGCGGCAGCAGTATGCCCAGGTCATGGCCGACAGAAATGCAGACGGCCTGTTTGTTGACCGTGCAGCGTTAAGGGCGTGGCTGGATTCGGTCACATTCCCGGTGACATTCCTGGATTTTGAATGGGAGCGCTTTGCCGTACCGCCGTATAAAGGAATGAAGCCGTATGACGTGCTGCCGTTTGAATATTCGATTGATATTCTTTATGAAGACGGAAAGCGCGATCACAAGGTTTATCTTTCGGTCGGCGATGACCGCAGGGAAATGGCGGAACAGCTGATCCGGGATATTCCGAAGGAAGGCTCAGTTGTCGCCTACAATGCGGAAGGCGCTGAAAAGATCCGGATCAGGGAACTTGCGGACCTCTATGAGGACCTGCATGATGATCTTATGGCGATGAATGAACGCATGGAGGATCTGCAGCTGCCGTTTGAAAGCGGAACTGTCTATGACGTCAGAATGCGCGGCCAGTGGTCGCTCAAGATCCTGATGTCCATGATGGATGATCCCGGCTATCATGATCTTGATATCCAGCAGGGTATGGATGCCGTTTTTGAATGGCGCCATCTCGATCTTTCCGAAGATATTGAAAACAGAGAACAGATCATCGAGAATCTCAAGGCATACTGCGGAATGGACTCCTACGCGATGACCGTGGTGTTTGAATGGCTGAGAAGAATTGACAGCAGTCCCATCGAATAGGGACTGTTTTTTTTGCGCCGGATGGGCTAAAATATAGACAGAAGAAATAACCCCCTGGAGGGATGAAAATCATAATGGAAAACCACGGAGAGATTTCTTTCCGTTTGCCGCACAATGCAGTAGAAATGGAGGCAGAATATGCGGTTTGAAATTGTTGGAAAAAACATTGAAGTATCAGAAGCGATGAAGGAGAGAATCGAGGCGAAGCTGTCCAATCTGGACAAATACCTCCTGATCAATCCTGACACAATCGCCCGGGTAGTCGCACGCGTCTATCCCGATTCCGAAAAAGTTGAGGTGACAATTCCTACCAAAGTAGGCATATTGAGAGCGGAAGTCGTCGATGATGATTTCTACGCAGCGCTGGATGCCGCAATCGATAAGCTGGAAGACCAGATCCGCAGACAGAAGACAAGACTTTCGAAGAAGCACCGTGAACATCTTGCAAAAGCATTCATTGAAGAAGCCGAAATCGCAGAGAACCCGGGCAATGACATTCCGGTACGCACAAAGTCGGTTGTCGCAGATGAAATGACGCTGGATGAAGCGATCATGCAGATGGAACTGTCCGGTCACAACTTCTACATCTACACCGATGAAGAAAGCGGTCAGATCTCAGTTGTCTACAGAAGAAGCTCGGAAGGCTACGGCCTGATCGAAGTGGAGAAGGAAGACTGATATAGAATCATCCAAAAGAGCTGGAAACAGCTCTTTTTTATTCGGCGCGGTTATTGGCAGGATGATTCTTTCGCCTTGTGATAAAATCTAAACATGGAAGTTTATCAAATGATTTCTGGACAACAATGGATAAAGGAGTTCTCTGATGGAACAGATATACCGTAAAAAAAGCCTTGAAAGAATCGAATCGCCGGAAAATCTGGATCAGTACCTGCGGGTTACCGGTCCCTCGGTCTGGATGATTCTTGCGGCGGTGATTGTTTTGCTGGCGGGACTTTTGATCTGGAGCACAACAGCGTCGATTGAAAGCTATGTCAAAGCACAGGCAACCGTAGAGAATGGCGTCATGACCCTTCAGTTTGAGGACCCTGAAGCCTCAGAAAAGGTGGAGGCCGGCATGATTGTAAGAACCGGATCCGATGAAGCGGAAATCAATATTGTCGGCAGACAGCCCGACGGTAATTTTTTCGCGTCCGCCTTATGCGAAATCCCGGACGGAACATATGATGTGAAAGTGATCTAC
Source organism: uncultured Erysipelotrichaceae bacterium (assembly GCA_947167125.1). Lineage (GTDB taxonomy): Bacteria > Bacillota_I > Bacilli_A > Erysipelotrichales > Erysipelotrichaceae > Bulleidia. The sequence goes on along the minus strand of CAMVGT010000007.1, from coordinate 58,085 downwards.
AATACGACGCAGGTGCTGCGTCTTCTTCTGAACTGACCGGAGCAGCCAATGAGTGAAAAGAGAATTAAACACCCGATCACAAAAGGAAGGGTAAAAGTGCCGGTGATCATGCAGATGGAGGCGCTGGAATGCGGCGCCGCATGTCTTGCGATGATCATGGCCTATTACGATAAATGGATTCCGCTGGAACAGGTGAGGCTGGACTGCGGCGTTTCCCGCGATGGCTCCAATGCCAAAAATGTCCTGCTGGCTGCCCGTCACTACGGATTCAATGCCCAGGGATACCGGGCGGAACCGGAATCCATTTCCGGCTCCATCAGGCTGCCGGCAATCATCCACTGGAATTTCAATCACTTTGTCGTCCTGAACGGATTTGCGGGCAGACATGCCTATATCAACGATCCGGCAAGAGGCGAAGTGAAGGTTTCCATGGAGGAGTTTGACAAGGCCTTTACCGGAATCATTCTGGAAATTGTACCTTCAGATACCTTTGAACCCAGCGGCAGGAGAAAGAGTACGCTCTCCTTTGCGGCAAAACGCTTGAAGGGGGCAGGAGCTGCCGTTGTTTTTGTCATTCTTTCCAGCGTGATCGCAAGCCTTTTCGGTTTACTGACACCGATGCTCTCAAGATTTTTCATGGACCGTCTGCTGACCGGGGAAAACCGCGAGCTGCTGATGCCTTTCCTGATTCTTTCAGCCGTTATCGGCGCCGCCCAGGTCATCACCTCATGGGTTCAGTCGGTTGCCTCCATGCGCATCAACGGAAAGATGGCAATTGTCGGCAACAGCACCTATATGTGGAAGATACTCCGCATGCCGATGACTTTCTTCTCCCAGCGCATGTCCGGCGATATCCTGCAGAGACAGGAAACCAACGCCTCCATTGCCTCAACACTGGTCAATACATTTGCGCCGCTGCTGCTGAATACAGTCATGATGTTCTTCTATCTCATCGTCATGCTGAGATACAGTGTTTCACTGACTCTGATCGGCATTTCGACAATGGTTCTCAATATGCTTGTATCACACATGATTTCGGAAAAACGGATCAATATCACCCGTGTGCAGATGCGCGATGCCGGCAAGCTTTCCAGCGCCACCGTGCAGGGAATCCGGATGGCGGAAACCATCAAGGCAAGCGGCGCTGAAAACGGCTACTTCCGCAAATGGGCAGGCTATCAGGCTTCAGTGATCGGCGCTTCCGTGAAATTTGCCCGTACCAATGCCGTACTGGGACTGATTCCGTCCATTCTTTCTTCCCTGGCCAACTATTCCGTACTGATTCTCGGTGTCTGGCTGACGATGCAGGGAAGATTCTCTCTCGGTATGATTATGTCATTTCAGGGTTTCCTGAGTTCCTTTATGGCGCCTGCCTCCCAGCTGATCGCCGCTTCGCAGAGACTGCAGGAAATGCGGACCGATATGGAGCGGATTGAAGACGTCATGCAGTATCCCAATGATCCGGTTTATTCCGATACGCCGGTCGATGAGGATGCCGATTATTCCAAGCTTAGCGGACATATTGAAATCAGGGATATTTCTTTCGGCTATGCGCCGCTGGGCAAGCCTTTGATCGATCATTTTTCCATGGAGATCAAAGCCGGCAGCAGAGTCGCTTTTGTCGGAACCAGCGGATGCGGAAAATCCACGCTTTCCAAACTGATCAGCGGTCTGTATCAGCCATGGTCAGGAGAAATTCTTTTTGACGGGAAGAAGATCACCGATATCGACCGTTCCATCTTTACCGGATCGGTAGCGGTTGTCGATCAGGAAGTCACCCTGTTTGAAGGAACCGTTGCCGACAATATCCGCATGTGGGACAGCACGATTGAGGATTTTGAAGTGATTCTGGCTGCCCGCGATGCGCAGATCTATGATGACATCATGAGCCGTGAAGGCGGCTTTGACGGAATGCTGAGCGAAGGGGGAAGAGATCTTTCCGGCGGTCAGAGACAGCGTCTTGAAATTGCCCGTGTGCTTGCCCAGGATCCGACTGTCATCATTCTGGATGAGGCAACCAGTGCCCTGGATGCCAAAACCGAATATGAACTTGTCAATGCGATCAAAGACCGCGGCATCACATGCATCGTGATTGCCCACCGTCTCAGCACGATACGCGACTGCGATGAGATTGTTGTGCTGGACCATGGCAAACCGGTTGAGCGCGGCACGCATGAAGAACTTTACGCAAAGGGCGGCCATTATGCCGAACTGATTTCCAGTGACTGAAAGGAAGGATACGAATGGGTTGGTTTGATGCACAGATCAGGCAGCGGAAACTGAATGATCAGGAAGTCTTCGAAGATTCCATGATCCGTATGGCTTCCACGGTCCTCGGCCGGCAGTCCGCCGGCATGCTGAATGACAGCAGAATTGTCACAAAAGCGGCAATTGACGATATTCTCAAATACTATCACAGGAAACCTGCCGTGATTCCCGACCGGGTAAAAGACAGGGATGAACAGCTGGACTATGCGCTGCGTCCGTATGGAATCATGTACCGCGATATTCATCTGGAAAAAGGGTGGTACAAAGACGCATTCGGTCCGGTCCTCGCGTTTGAAAAGAAAAGCGGCCAGCCATGCGCGCTTCTGCCTGCTTTCTACGGCTACCGCTATACCGATCCGGCAAGCGGAAAACAGATGCGCCTGAACAGCTCAACCGAAGACCTGTTTGAACAGGAGGCAGTCTGCTTCTACCGTCCGCTGCCGCAGAGGAAGATCGGTATCCGGGATCTCTTGATTTACATGGGCGAATGTCTGGAATTCGATGACATCCTGCAGCTTGTGCTGATGACGCTGGCTGCCACTGTGATCGGAATGATCCTGCCGTCTGTGACGAAGATCATGACCGGATATGTGGCTGAATCAGACAATGTCAATCTTCTTGCCGGAACTTCCATCTTCATGGTCTGTGCCGGTATATCATCGCAGATCATGTCCGCATGCAGAGCGCTGATGATGTCACGTGTGCAGACAAAGATCTCCGTTTCTGTTGAAGCCTCTGTCATGATGCGGATCATGAATCTGCCGGCTTCCTTCTTCCGCATGTTCTCGTCTGGCGAACTGGCAAGCCGTTTCTCGGCAGTCAAACAGCTCTGCACGCTTCTGATCGGAACCGTGCTTTCCGCAAGCCTGACATCGGTAACTTCACTTCTTTATGTCGGACAGATCTTCCGCTTTGCCCGCAGCCTGGTTGTTCCGGCTCTTCTGATTCTTGCGGCAACACTTGTTCTTTCTACTGTGACAACCCTGATGCAGACAAAGATCAGCCGTGAAATCATGGAAATCTCCGCTAAAAACAGCGGTCTTTCCTTCTCACTGATTTCGGGCGTGCAGAAGATCAAGCAGGCCGGCGCTGAAAAAAGAGCTTTCGCGAAATGGGCGGAAGCCTATGCGGAAACATCAAGACGCTCATTCAATCCGCCGGTATTCCTCAAGGCAAACGGCGCGATCAATACCGCGGTCTCATTATGCGGCACGCTGGTGCTGTATTATCTGGCGGTGACTAACAATGTATCGCCGTCTGAATATATTGCCTTCAATGCCGCCTATGGCGCGGTATCCGGCGCCTTCTCGATTTTAAGCAGCGCGGCGCTTTCCGTGGCACAAATCAGGCCGATTCTGGAAATGGCAGAGCCGATTCTTGAGGCAGAGCCGGAAACATCGGAAAACAAAATCATGGTGACATCGCTGAACGGAAACATCGAGCTCAGCAATGTCTGCTTCCGGTATAAGGAATCGCAGCCTTATGTCGTTGACGGCATGAATCTGAAAATCAAAGCCGGCGAATATGTCGCGATCTGCGGCAAGACCGGCTGCGGCAAATCAACACTCATGCGTCTGCTGCTGGGGTTTGAAAAGCCTGAGCGGGGAGCGGTGTTCTATGACGGAAAGAATATCAACCGTCTCGATCTGCATTCGCTGCGCTCCAAAATCGGTACGGTAACCCAGGACGGCGCACTGTTTCAGGGCGATATCTATTCCAACATTGTGATTTCCGCGCCTCAGCTTTCTCTGCAGGAGGCATGGGAAGCGGCGGAAACAGCCGGCATTGCGGATGATATCCGGCAGATGCCGATGGGCATGAACACAATCATTGCCGAAGGGCAGGGCGGTATTTCCGGCGGCCAGAAACAGCGTCTGATGATCGCAAGAGCGATCGCGCCCAAACCCAGGATTCTCATGTTTGATGAAGCAACCTCGGCTCTTGACAACCGCACGCAGAAAAAGGTTTCGGATGCCCTGGATGAACTGAAATGCACGAGAATCGTGATTGCCCACAGGCTTTCCACGATCCGCCATTGCGACAGAATCCTGTTCCTGCAGGACGGAAAGATAGCCGAAGACGGAACCTATGATGAGCTGATTGCGAAAAACGGACTGTTTGCGGAAATGGTAGAACGCCAGCGTCTGGATGACTGATCAAATGAAAAAGACATCGCGATGATGTCTTTTTTTAACCGATCATTGTCAGGATCATCATTGCCAGATGAACCAGTGTTACCGAAACAATTCCGGGAATAATGGAATGCGACTGGTTGTAAAGATAGGAGAGGATTCCTGTCAGCACCAGCCAGTACAGATAGGTCCGCACCCAGAGAAGGAAATCAGGCGGGGTAAAGAGCAGTGTCATAAACAGACCGAAGAGGACTGCGGAAAACAGAATCGCCTGCAGCTCTTTGTTTCTTACATCCAGCCGGTCGGTCAGATTCTTGAAGCCGATATTCAGCAGGCTGGCCTCCATGAAGGAGAATGCGATCAGCATGCCCGGTCTTGCGTAGCCGATTCCGATCAGCGCCAGTCTGTCCGGCAGCATCATATCCGCCTGCAGGAATCTGGCTGAGACCCAGGACCACAGGGCGATTGTAATGATGCCGATGCCTGTGAACAGGAAGAAATCCGGAAGGCTGGCGGCGCTTCTTTTAAAGTGCCTGTCCACCAGTTTCCAGTTATATACAATCAGTGCGGCTGTCATCACATTGACTGCAAACATGAGCGAGATCGCTTCCTGAGACACAAAACGGTCGGCCGCTATGGACAGCAGCCGTACGGAAATGATCATCAGAATGGACAGCAGTATATGTTTGCCGGAAAGCGTTGAAACTGTTTTCTGCGACATAAAACTCCTTAAGTGAGAATTCCATGCCATTTTACCATATCCATAGAACGCACATCAAACAGAACATGATTTCAGAAGTGTTACGGATTCTGGAACACCGGACTTCGATTTTGGATGTAGGCTTGTATGCGGGGAGGTTAATACCATGAAAGACGAACCTTTAACATATAAGCAGAAGCTTAACATTATGCAGAAACTCGGCGATCTCTACCGTACAGCTTTAAGAAGAATCGATATGTCCGAGCTTTCCGGAGGCATGACGCCCGCGTCCATCCGCGATGACATCAATATGAAAAACCTGATGGAGCGGACCCTGCAGGACTGCAGTGCCGATACGAAACTGATCGCAGGAAAAGATTTTCTTGAGATTTCGGATAAGAAATGGTACGCGACATATTATTCGCAGTCGGCGTATTACCGGAAAAAGAAGAAAGCAGTCGAGGAGTTTCTGGAACTGCTGGATTCCACCCAGAGATAAGGCGTGAGATCAGTCTTTGTGAACAATGTTGAGCGATTGATTTTCCTGTGATAAAATTACTACAGAATTTAACCCGTTCGACGTATATCCGCTGTAAGGCGCAGCGGTCTGATCATTAGGAAGGAAGTGAAGGCAAAGGCAGGAAAGGAAAAGGCTCATATGCCGTTTTCTGATGTCTGCGTCTGATTCCGGGCAAAGTTCCGTAAGCGCTTACGAAAATACGCATGGGTCTAAGTGAAGATTGCAGTGAGGAGGTTATTAAGAATGCTGAAAGGTATTGCTGCTTCACAGGGTATTGCTGTTGCTAAAGTCTACAAACTCGAACAGCCGGTTCTCGACATCGTTATGAAGGCGTCGGATCCGGACGAAGAGCTCGCCAAGCTCGATGCTGCTTTTACAAAGACTGTAGAAGACATCGAAAAGATCAAAGAAGTCGCTTCCAAGAGTCTTGCTCCGGAAGAACTCGCCGTATTTGACGCACATCTGATGATGGCCGGTGACCCCGAACTCCGCAGCCAGATCGAAGACATGATCAAGAATGACAAGGTCAATGCTGAATACGCAACAGAACAGGTTGCGAACATGATGATCACAATCTTCGAATCCATGGAAGATGCTTACATGAGAGAAAGAGCTGCTGACATCAAGGACGTTACATTCCGTCTGAAGTGCAACCTCTGCAGAAAGATCATCCCGAACCTGGCTACCATTGACACACCGGTTGTCATCGTTGCCAAGGACCTGACACCTTCCGACACAGGTTCCCTGAACAAGGAATTCGCCAAGGGTTTCGCTACTGAAATCGGCGGCCGTACAAGCCACTCCGCTATTATGGCACGTTCCCTGGAAATCCCGGCAGTTGTCGGTGTTACAGGAATTCTCGAAGCTGCCAACGAAGGTGACGAAGTCATCCTCGACGCGATCAGCGGCGAAGTTATCCTGAATCCGACTGCTGAACAGGTTGCGGAATATACAGCCAAGGCAGAAGAATTCAAGGCTCAGAAAGAAGCTCTCAAGGCTCTCAAGGATCAGCCGTCCATCTCCACAGACGGACACAAAGTCCTGCTCGTCGGCAACATCGGTTCCCCGAAGGATGCTGAAGGCGTTGTCGAAAACGGCGGCGAAGGCGTCGGTCTGTTCCGTACAGAATTCCTCTACATGAAGAGCGAAGACTGGCCTGATGAAGATACACAGTATGAAGCTTACAAGGCAGTTCTTGAAACAATGAACGGCAAGCCGGTTGTCATCCGTACACTCGACATCGGCGGCGACAAGAAGCTGAAGTACTATGAATTCGAAGAAGAACTGAACCCGTTCCTCGGTGTCCGTGCTGTCCGTTTCTGCCTGATGAGAAAGGACATCTTCCGTACACAGTTAAGAGCTCTGCTCAGAGCTTCCGCATTCGGCAAACTCTGCATCATGTTCCCGATGATCGCTACTGTTCAGGAATTCAAGGATGCTAAGGCATGCTATGAAGAAGCACGCGCTGAACTGATCGCTGAAGGCGTCAAGGTCGGTGACGATGTTGAAGTCGGCTGCATGATCGAAATCCCTGCAGCTGCTGTACTTGCTGACCAGCTCTCCAAGTATGCTGACTTCTTCTCCATCGGTACAAACGACCTGATCCAGTACTCCATGGCTGCTGACCGTATGAGCCAGCCTGTCTCCTATCTGTACCAGCCTCTGAACCCGTCCATTCTGCGTCTTGTCAAGATGACAATCGACGGCGCTCACAAGAACGGCAAGTGGTGCGGTATGTGCGGTGAGATGGCCGGTGATGAAACAGCTGCTCCGCTGCTGCTTGGTCTCGGACTCGATGAATTCTCCATGTCCGCAACTTCCATCCTCAAGGCTCGTCAGATCATCAACAGTCTGAGCTATGAAGAGATGAAGGATCTCGCTGCCAAGGCAGTTGAATGCGACACAATGGAAGACGTCGCAGCTCTCTGTGCTGAAACACTGAAATAATCAGAAAATCTCTGGAATGCGTGTCTGACGGCACGCATTCTTTTATTTTGCTGCATACGAAAAAAAGGATCCTGACCGTGATCCTTTTCATGATGCTCAGTTTTTCTTTCCCATTCCCGGCAGCGGGTAGGTGGAAGGAATGTAGAATTCCTGCATGTCATCCAGACGCAGGCAGCCAAGGGCTCTTCCGAATACGCATCCGCAGTCGATATGCAGAATTGTATCATCCTTGCCATGGGCGATTTTCCCTTCATACTCCGGTCCGTACAGGAAGGTGGGGGAATGGCCGACGATCAATGTCGCGTTTTCAACGGGATTGTCGTCGATACCGATATGGGCCCATACCAGAATCTGTTCGGGGATCTGGGAAACGCGGATCTTCGGACCGGCGAATTCTTCGGTAATGCCGGCATGGACAAGAAGGAATTTTCTGCCGTTGACTTTCAGATATTTGTACAGAAGCTTATCTTCGAGATAAAGCTTGATGTCATAGCATTCCGGAAAGTCGAGATCCATGAACTGGTCCATTGTCGTATAGCCGCCGTTGTAATGGAGCCAGCACATCAGATCGTCGGTCATATCGATTGAGTTGTTGTCCTTCTTCGCATCGATCAGCTCTTGGCAGTATCTGGCCAGCCATACATCATGGTTTCCGAAAATCAGATGCATGTTTTCATGGCTCATGATTTCCTGAAGGAGCGGGATCGAATATTTTCCGCGGTCGCAGACATCTCCGACAATCCACATTTCATCATATTCATTGAATTCAATCAGATCGAGCATGGCGTCGAATTCTTTTTTGCAGCCATGCAGATCGCTGATAACATATGTTGACATGATTTTTCCTCAAAAAAAGATCACAGATATTTTAGCACATGATGCAGGTACTTGTGCGTGAATGCTGTGAAATTCATTTGCGGATATCCGAATCTTTTCTGTTTTCTTCTTTTTCATCGCCTTTCACGGTATGAATGACCGCATGCGGATGACGGAATGTGACAATGATCTCTTCATCTTTCGCAAGACTGGAGGAGGAAACAGAACGGTCGCCGTCGATAATCATCAGATCATCGCTGCTGATTTCAACGATATCACCGTGCTTATAATCGCTTTCTTCTTCGGTATCTTCATTGACTTCCTCTTCATCTTCCGCGTCTTCCGTATCAGCATACGGTTCTTCGATCATGACTGTTGTGCCGGAATCGTCACTGTTCACAACAACCGCGCTGTAGCTTGTCAGATCGCAGGATGCTTTGACCCCGCATCCGCTCAGGATCATCAGGAATGCCATCGCCAGAATCTTTTTCATACGCTTTCCTCCTTACAGCTGCTACTTTACAGCCTGCTTCTGTCTGATGTGTGACCTGAATATGAACAGTATGTGAACAATGATGCAGAGTATGTGAAACCGTATATACTGCGGCAGTGAATGAAATTGTTCACAAGGTACAGATGTTTTGATATAATACTTCCGTTAAATTCTGAGAAGGGAGTATCTATATGGGTAGAGCACATGAAGTCCGCGCAGCCTCGATGGCAAAAACAGCGGCGATCAAGTCCAAACTGTATTCCAGATTTGGTAAAGAGCTGTATATCGCAGCTAAGAGCGGCGTCCCTGATCCGGATATGAACCTCGCATTAAGAAGAAAGATTGCCGAGGCAAAATCGAACCAGGTTCCGGCAGATGTCATCAAGAGAGCAATTGACAAAGCCAAGGGCGGCGATGATGAAAGCTATGATGAAGCACGCTACGAAGGTTTCGGTCCCGGCGGAAGCACAGTGATCGTTGACTGTCTGACAGACAACACTAACCGTTCACTGACAAATGTCAAGACTGCATTCAACAAGAGCCGCGGAGCCAAGATGGCAAATGCCGGCGCTGTTTCATTCAATTATGAAAATGTAGGTCTGTTCGTTTTCCCTTATGAAGACGAAGAAGCAATGCTTGATGCGATGATGGAAGCGGAAGTAGATGTTCAGGACATCACGGTCGAAGACGGCGAAATGACTGTCAAGACAACTTTCCAGGATTTCGGAAAAGCGCAGGATGCTATTGAAAAGCTGATCCCGAATGTTGAATTCGATACCTGTGAAGCAACCATGCTGCCGAACGAATATGTCGAGCTTACAGATCCGGAAGACATTGAAGCTTTCCACAAACTGATGGACATGCTCAATGAAGTAGACGACGTCAACAAGGTTTATACAAACGCAAGAATTCCGAGCGAGGAATAATCTGTTACCGAAGAGGGTCACATTGTGATCCTTTTTTTCTTTTTGCATCAGTAAAACTGATATATGTCTTCAGCAGTCTGAATTGATCATGATCCTCTGAATCAGTAGATTAAGGTTAAGAAAAACGGAGGAATATGATGAAGAAAGAAGTACTGCTTATGACAGGTGCCGGCCAGATCGGACTGGCGATTGCACGCAGAATGGGATACGGAAAGAAAACAGTCATTGCAACCCTCAGCGTTGAACAGGCACAGCCGACGCTTGAAACACTGACAAATGCAGGTTTTGATGCTGCTGTCATCCAGATGGATATGGCTGACAGGGAATCGATTGTGAATGCTGTGAAAAAGGCACAGGAGTACGGACCGGTCAGAATGCTGGTCAATGCGGCCGGCGTTTCCCCGTCACAGGCATCCATTGAACAGATCCTGAAAGTCGATCTGCTCGGAACTGCTATTCTCCTTGAAGAAGTCCGTAAGGTGATTGTGCCGGGCGGATGCGGTGTCACCATCTCCAGCCAGTCCGGATGGCGCATGAAGCAGCTGACGGAAGAAGAGGACAGGGCGCTTGCAATGACACCGACCGATAAACTCCTCGATCTGGAAATCCTGCAGCCGGAAAATATTGAAAATACGCTGAAAGCCTATCAGCTTGCAAAGAGATGCAATGAAAAAAGAACGATGTATGAAGCTGTGGAATGGGGAAAGCGCGGTGCAAGAATCAACTGCATTGCGCCGGGCATCATTGTCACACCGCTGGCAATCGATGAATTCAACGGCATCCGCGGCGATTTCTACAAAAACATGTTTGCAAAATGTCCTGCCGGCAGACCCGGAACTGCGGATGAAATTGCTGATATTGCCGAACTGCTCATGAGCGAGCGTGCCCAGTTTATTACCGGTTCCACATTCCTGGCAGACGGCGGTGCCACCGCATCCTATTTCTACGGACCTCTGCAGCCGGGCCTTGAAACCGGAATGGAAGAAGGAAAACAGTAAATCATTCAGCCCTGAAAAGGGCTTTTTGTTTCGGGTAAAAGAAAAGACGCCCTCAGGCGTCCTTCAACGGATATATCTGGCTCCTCTGATTTCAGCATCGAGAATCCGGTTTCTGTTTTCCTCATCCATGACGGAAGTATAGAGAAGGGTGCTGCGGTATTCCGCTCTGCGCCATTTTTCCGGATATTCCCCGAAGCGTGAGGCAACAGGCACTTCCAGTTCTCTCATTTCCTTCAGCCATTTGCGGCCGGTGTCATTGAAGGCAAGGATACGGATCGTCTCCGGCTCCTTCAAAGAAGAAGCTTCCTCCTTTGTCATCTGGCACATTGCCTGCAGGCATGTCCTGCGGATTCTGCCGGCTGTATAGCGGTGGGTGACCGCGCTGTTCAGGAATTCTTCCCAGGAAGCACTCTTTGCGGCACATGCGGCAAGGTGGACTTCAATGCCTTCAGAGAACAGGAAGAATTCTTTCAGTCGCTTTCTGTCGGTTGTTAACAGCAATGTTCTTAAATACGGATAATAGGCATCAAAGAATACGGGATCGCCTGATAAAAGAACATCTTCCATCGGGGAAGAGCCTGCGATCTCTCTTTTTTCATGCAGCGCTCTGCGGATCGCGAAGGCGGAAGGCATTTCATTCATTGTGTCATCCAGATAGCTGCCGTTTCTCTCAACAAGAACCGGCTGAATCCCGGTGTCTTTGATTTCCCGCAGATAGCAGACCGCAAGAATGTCATTGGGCTCCATTTCCGAAGTCAGAAGGCTGTATGCCTTCGGATAGGAAATGCCGCTGCGCATCGTTTCGCGCAGATTGTCCGGATTGACCGGCGCATCCGCGATATCCGTCAGATTTTCAAGATTTCCGCATTCGCTGCCGAAGCTGATCATGCCGCATCCTGCTTTTTTCAGAAGTGAAACAGAACCATGGGCAAAGCGGGAAGCGCTCTGGGTGCAGAAGATGTAAGGCAGTTCAATGACGGCATCAATTCCGTTTCTGACTGCAGCTTCAGCCCGCTGCCATTTGTCGATGACTGCCGGCTCACCGCGCTGAACAAAGTTTCCCGACATGACGGCGATCAGCACATCGCATCCGCTTTTCTTTCTTGTTTCTTCTATATGGTGGATATGACCGTTGTGCAGAGGATTGTACTCTGCTGTAATTCCGCATATTTTCATGGCTGATTCCTTATTCGCAACAACATGATAATGATACAATGAAATGGAAGACAGGAGTTAAAAATCATATGAGCAAGCAGTTAGCATATACCGTATTCAGGCCTGCAGGGGAATTGAGGGCAGCTCTTTTTATCGTGCACGGCATGCAGGAACATCAGGAACGCTACGAAAAATTCGCAGATTATCTCAATGACAGGGGAATCGGCGTTGTCACATATGACCTGCCCGGCCATGGGAAAACCGATCCGGAAGAAGAGAACAGAGGCTGGTTCGGAAGCGAGCGCGGATGGATGAATCTGGTTTCTTCGGCAGTCGACATCGCAGCTCTTACAAGGAAGGAATTCCCGAAGGTTCCGCTGATTTACTTCGGACATTCGATGGGTACAATGGTCGCAAGAACATTCCTTCAGAAATATGACCAGCTGATCGACGCGATGGTTTTATCCGGTGCGCCGAATTATCAGCCTGCCGCAGCGCTCGGAAAGACAATTGCCGCAGCTGTCTGCAAAGCAAAAGGGGAGAAGGGGCACTCTGCGCTTCTGGATACCCTGGCAACCGGAAGCTTCAACAAAGCAGTCAGTGATCCGAGAACACCCCTTGACTGGCTGAGCTACAATGAGGAAAATGTCGACCGCTATATCGCCGACCCCGACTGCGGTTTCCCGTTTACATGCAGAGGCTATTATGATCTGTTTACCGGTATGGTGCAGATGAACCGCGTAAAGGACTACATGTGCACAAAGAAGGATCTGCCGATCTATTTTGTGGCAGGGGAAGATGATCCCTGCACCGGCGGCATCGAAGGACTCAACAGCAGCGTGGACACACTGCACAAAGCCGGCTATGAACATATCGATCTCAAACAGTATCCGCATATGCGCCATGAAACACTGCAGGAAAAGGACAATGAGGCAGTGATGGCGGACATTGAAGGATGGCTTGAGGAAAACGTCATCCGTTAGCAGAAGGCTGAATCCAAAACATGCATCTGCGTGCAGATTGCGTTTTTCAGTATGTCAAGCGGTATTTCGTTGACTTTGAAAAACGGTTTGCTATAATTTATAAGCGTTAACGAGCGAGGAGACTGTCGTGAAGTGGACAAGATCAGAACTGCTGCGCCAATCGCAGAAGGTTACATTCGATGAAGACGTTGAAATCGATGCTTCTGCATTCGCAGGCAGCAGCCGGATTAATGCCGTGAAAGATGTCCGCGTCGACGGCAGCGGCTGGCTGGATGATGAAGCCGACCGCTTCTATGCCGAAATCCATATCACCGGCACAATGCTGTGCCCTGATGCGATTACCGGCGAAGAGATTGAAGTGCCGTTTGAGACAGACAGCGATGAAGTCTATGTCTTCGAAGATACCGATGAAGACGGTGCGCGCATCGTTAAGGACGAAGTCATCGAGCTTCTTCCGGCAGTAATTGAAGATATTCTGCTGGAGGTTCCGCTTCAGGTGACGGAAGCAGCTGAAGGGGAATATCCCGAAGGAGACGGCTGGAAGATTTACAGCGAAGCTGAGTATCAGAAGACGCTCGAAGACAGGATAGACCCGCGGCTGGCAATTCTGAAAGAATTCGACAGTAAACGGTAGGAGGTGCAAGACATGGCTGTACAGCAGAGAAGAAATTCCAAGACAAGAAGAGACAAGAGAAGAACGCATTATAAGCTGGTAGCTCCGACACTGGTCAAGTGCCCGGTATGCGGTGCAATGAAGCGTCCTCACCACGCTTGTCCGGAATGCGGCAACGTTGGACCTGTAAAAGGAACCAACTGAGTCCGGATCAATTGAATCGGAAGAAGGGAAGATCGTCAGGTCTTCCCTTTTTTTGCGTTTATCACCCAAATATTTCTTGATAAATACATTGTAGGTGGTAGAATTGTGTTAGAAAGTGGTACGAAGTGGAGGGATGATGTTTATTGGGCAATACAGACACAATCTGGATTCCAAAAACAGACTGATCATCCCGGCAAAGTTCCGCGATGCTTTAAGCGGCACCTTTTTTGTTACCAAAGGACTCGACGGATGCCTCTCCGTTTATACGGCAGAGCAGTGGGAAACGATGATTTCCAAGCTGGCGCAGATCCCTTCAACCAAAAAAGAAGCCCGCATGTATCTGCGGACCCTGACTGCAAATGCCTGCGACGTGTCTCTGGACGCGCAGGGCAGAATCCAGCTTCAGCAGTTCCTTCTTTCTGGCGCTCAGATTAAAAAGAGCGTGGTGATTGTCGGTGTTGCCGACCATATCGAGATCTGGCCGGAAGAGCAATGGGAGACTTATGACGATCTCGCGTCCGAGTCGTTTGAGTCCGTTGCTGAATCACTGACGGAGTTTCTGCAATGATGCAGCATACAAGCGTTCTCCTGCATGAAACGATTGATCTTCTCAATGTAAACCCGGACGGCATTTACGTTGACGGAACACTCGGCAGGGGAGGACACGCAAAACTGCTGATCTCGAAACTCACAACCGGACACCTGTATGCATTCGATAAGGATGAACAGGCATTGCAGGAATCTGCAGTAAACCTTGCGGATTTCAGCGACAGGGTAACAATGATCCACAGCGACTTCAGGTCTGCGGAGGAGGAACTCCGCAAACGCGGGATCTGCAAAGTTGACGGATTCATGATGGACCTTGGTGTCAGCTCACCCCAGTTCGATGATCCCGAACGCGGCTTCAGCTATCGTTTCGAGGCAAGGCTGGACATGCGTATGAACCGTGAACAGACACTGGACGCATACAAGGTTGTCAACACATATCCTGCATCTGAACTGATCAGGATTCTGCGGGAATATGGCGAAGAACGCTATGCTTCATCGATTGCCAACGCGATCGTGAAGAACCGTGCAGTACGGCCGATTGAAACGACCTTTGAACTTGTGGATGTGATCCGCGGAGCGCTTCCCGATAAGGAACTGCGCAAAAAGGGGCACCCCGCCAAAAAGACATTTCAGGCAATCCGGATTGAAGTCAATGACGAACTCGGAGCTCTGAAAGCCGGCCTTGAACAGGCGCTTGACCTGCTGGCCCCGGGCGGACGGTGTGCGGTCATCACATTCCATTCACTGGAAGACAGAATCGTCAAAAATACATTTAAAGAATATTCCTCTGCTCCATTTGTTGAACCGAGGCTGCCGCTCAAGGCGACACAAATGGAGCAGGCCTCCTTCCACCTGATTACAAAGAAACCGGTAATCGCGGACGAGGAGGAACTTGAAAACAATAACAGATCGCACAGCGCAAAGCTGCGTGTCATAGAAAGATCCGGGGGAGAGAATCATGGCTAAGAGTACAAAGAAGAAAAAGGTTAGAAATGCGTTTCTGCTGGTGCATGTTGCGCTGATTATGTTTTTTATTTCTACAACATCATTTCTGGCAAGTTCGCTGTTTCTGCGCTCTTACAACAACTCTCTGAGCACCCAGGCACAGGACATCTCCAGACAGATTTCCGCTCTGCAGCTGCAGAACGACGCGATCTCTGTGGAGATTGCACGTCTTGCTTCAGCCGACCGTATTGATGAGATTGCATCAAACAACGGCTTGACAAGAAACTCAGCCAATGTTATTTCAATAACTAATGGTGAGAACGGAGACTGATCAATGAAGACGCGGAAACACCATCATTCGGTCCGCGAAATCATCCTCGTAACATTGGCGGCAATCGTGATACTTGCATCCAATGTTTTTTTCGTGACGATCGCAAGGGTCCATCTCAGAAGCGGACAGGACCTGACCGAATATGCGGACAGCGCAAACTTTGTTCATGAAGTGACCAAAGCGATGCGCGGCAATATCTATGCAAATAACGGTACGGTCATTGCCCAGGACAGCCGTACCTACAATATCGTATGCATCCTCGATCCATCCCGGCCTGCAGTCGGCGATACCATTGCCTATGTAAAAGATAAAGAAGGAACGGCTGAAGTTCTTTCGCGTCTGCTGCGCATGGATTATGACAAGATTCTCGATTATCTGAATCAGGATGTCTATCAGACCGAACTCGGCTATGCCGGCAGAAAGCTTTCCAAATCCGTCAAGGATGAAATCGAATCCTATGATCTGCCCGGCGTTGAATTCACAAACAGCGTCCAGCGTGTCTATCCGATGGGACAGTTCGCTTCCAATCTGATCGGCTATGCCCAGTCGGATGAAAGCGGAAGCACAATCGGACAGATGGGAATTGAACTGTTCCTGAATTCCTATCTTACCGGAACCGACGGTTCCAGAACCTACCAGGCCGATGCCCACGGCTTCGTACTGCCGGGAATGAAGGAAACAGTAGTCAGTGCGCGCAATGGCGACAACGTATACATGACGCTGGATCCGGGCATTCAGGAAACCCTGGAGGAATCCTTCCGGATTACAAATTCCACATTTGACACCCAGAGAGTATGGGGCGGGGCAATGGAGATTGCCACCGGCAAAGTCATTGCCTGGGGCCAGACGCCTTCCTTTGATCCCAATACACTGGAAAACATCACGGACTATACCAACACCGGTGCCCAGATGGCATATGAACCGGGTTCCACAATGAAAACCTTCGTATGGGCCGCAACCATCAATGAAGGCAAATATGATGAGACGATGACAACCGACGGCAACTCGTTCTGCTTCATCGGCGACGAAAACAACAATCCGGTCAGAACATATAACGAGAATCCGATCGGCTGCATTTACAACGCAGGCGAGAAGAAATACGGCTATCCCGATCTTGACCACGGCATGATCTATTCCCTGAATACGGTTGCCGCAACGCTCGAGAACGAACTGATCACTCCGGATATCTATCTTGATTATCTGAAGAAATTCGGCTTCTTCTCGGATGTTGACACGGACGGACTTCCCGAAAGCAGCGGCATTCTCAACTTCACCTATGCTTACGATAAGATGAACCTTTCCTTCGGACAGGGTTCCACCGCAACCATGCTGCAGCTGTTCCAGGCTTACAGCGCAATCTTCTCGGACGGCACGATGGTGAAGCCGTATTTCATCGAATCGATCCGCGATCCCTATACCAATGAAGTCATCTATCAGGCACATACCGAGCAGACCGGCAATCCGATTTCGGAAGAAACCGCGCGCCATGTGCAGAAGATCATGTACCGTGTTGTCAATGAAGATGACGGCACCGCGAAATACTACCGCATTCCCGAATGCGACCTGATTGCCAAGACCGGAACATCGGAAATCGCGATCAACGGTTCCTATAACAACCAGCGCACAATCACTTCCATCATGTGCGCAATGCCGGCGGACAACCCGCAGGTTCTTGCCTACTACGCATTTGAAGCGGACTATGCCAAGGATTCGCATTACTATACCGAAGCGCAGACCAACTTCTTCCGCAAGATCGCGGTCAGCTACGGCTTTGCGGAAGGCGCAAGTTCCATGCCGCAGCCAGAATCGGTTGAAACGGTTTCGATCTCTGAGATGCCGAACCTGATCAATCACAGCCTTGATTATGCAAAGAGCAGTCTGGAAAAGACAGGCGCGTCGCTGTTTGTGCTCGGAGACGGCACAAGCGTGATCCGCCAGTATCCCGAAGAAGGGGAGACAGTCGCAACCGGACAGCGTGTATTCCTGATCACCGATACCCAGTCGTTTGTCATGCCCGATCTGACCGGATGGACCCGCAAGGACGTCGCCGGACTGTGGGCAGCGACCGGTTTCGGCTTCCAGCTTTCCGGCACCGGAAAGGTTGTAAGCCAGAGTGTTCCGGCCGGGACGTCGGTTTCCAAAGGGACGGAAATCAGGGTTGTATTTGAATAACGAAAGTGTATGATAGTGAATCTGGGAGGTTATTATGCCCGTTAAACTGATATTAAGCCTGCTCATCAGTCTTGCGATTGTGATGGTGAGCATGCCGCCGTTTATTAAATTTCTGAAGAAGCTGAGCTTCCGTCAGTCCATCAGTGAATACTCACTTGAAGAGGATCAGAAAAAAGCCGGAACCCCGATCATGGGCGGTGTCCTGTTCATCATCGTTCCGATTCTTCTGACACCGATTATCGCTCCGGAAGTATTTCATGAAACAGACACGCTGATCGTGATGATGGCATTTGCCGGATACGGCATCATCGGATTCATCGATGACTACCTGATCGCGGTCAAGAAAAACAATGAAGGACTTTCCCCGAAGGCAAAGCTCATCATGCAGGTGATTCTCGGAGCAGTGTTCTTCTTCCTCTATCAGTCGCACGGAAAGCTGGAATTATATCTGCCTCTGATGCAGAAGACAGTGCACCTCGGCATTCTGTATTTCTTCCTTGTACTGTTCATGTTTGCCGGATCGAGCAACGCGGTCAATCTGACTGACGGCATGGACGGCTTATGCGCAGGGGTTACGATCATTGCGCTGATTCCGTTCCTGATCATCACCCTGAAGCAGAACGCTTCCTTCTCCTCATCTTTGGCCGTATTCATTATGGCTCTGGAAGGTTCGCTGCTCGGCTATCTTTATTACAATAAGAAGCCGGCAAAGGTGTTCATGGGAGACACCGGCGCGCTTGCGCTGGGCGGCGTGCTTGCGGCAATCGCAATGGTGACAAAAAAGGAACTCGCGCTGATTGTGATCGCGATGGTTCCGGTACTGGAAACACTGAGCGTCATTCTGCAGGTTGCGGCGGTCAAAACCATCCACCGCAGAATCTTCCCGTATACACCGATTCATTATTCATTCCGCTTAAAGGGAATGCCGGAAAAATCCGTTGTCATTCTCTTCTGGATCGCAGAGGCTGTATTCGCCGTCCTGGGATTCATGCTCGCAATGCGCTGAAACTGCCTGCTCAGGCAGTTTTTTTTTTACGGTTCTCGGCCCTTGCGGACAGGATTTCTGAACGATTATGCAAAAATGTTTTTGTCTTAAGCGCCGGCAGATAATTCATATGTCCGAACGAAATTATTTTTGATATAATGTTTTAACTGTCAGGAGGAAGGCATGAAGTCTCAGAAATTAGATTCAAATAACACGCTGATTCAGCTGACGATGGTCCTCAAGCTTCAGCAGCTGAAGCGTGAAGGTGTGCCTTCACTGAATTATGACAATCTCGAGGATTATATCAACGAAAAACTCTGGAATAAGAAACTGCCCCGGTCACTTCACGAGGCAGCGGATGAGGTTCTGTCAATCAGTCCCCAGGACATGATCAGGTTTCTTTCCCGGCAGGCGATTGCGGAAGGCGCATCCAAAACACTTGAGGATTTCTCGGACATTATAGGAGGATAGGGAGTAACATGGCACAAATGAAAAGCAAAAAGGGGAATATCGCCGTATTCCTTGCGGTGGTGGCCGCAATTGCAGTTCTTGTGGCTGCCACATTCAGTTCTATCAAAAACGGACTGAACCTTGGCCTTGACCTGCGCGGCGGCTTCGAAATTCTGTACGAAGTCACACCGCTCAACGAAGGCTCGGATGTCGATATGACAGCCGTTACCAACAGTATTTCAAAACGTATCAACGTACTCGGCGTCAGTGAACCGGAAATCATTGTCGAAGGCGATAACCGTGTCCGCGTACAGCTGGCAGGTATTGAGGACCAGGAATCCGCCCGTGCAATGATCGGCACAACTGCGAATCTGACATTCCGTGACGTCGATGACAATGAACTGGCTGACTCTTCCATTCTGGTGGAAGGCGGCGCATCGCTGGGCTACAACGAAGGAACTCCGGTTGTTTCCCTGCAGATTGCCGATCAGACCAAGTTCGGTGAAATCACAAGCAATATTTCTTCCAAGACCAGCGGATCCAACATCATGATCATCTGGCTCGACTGGGAGGAAGGCGATACATACAGAGCTGAAGCAGCCAAGGCGGCACAGGGCGAAGAGCCTAAGTACATTTCCGCCGCAACTGTCAGAAGCCAGATCACCGGCAACTGCATTATCGAAGGCAACTTCAGTGAAGAAGAGGCGAGAACCCTTGCAAACCTGATCAACTCCGGTTCCCTGCCTGTCAAGCTTACAGAAATCAGCTCCAACGTTGTCTCTGCCGAATACGGTGCTGACGCGCTGCAGAAGACAGCAACAGCAGGTGCGATCGGTGTTGCGCTGGTCATGCTGTTTATGATCTTCATGTTCCGTCTGCCGGGTATTGTTTCAGCAATCATGCTGGTATTCTACATCTGGGCAGTATTCGGACTGTATTCCATGATGGGTGCTGTATTTACCCTCAGCGGCATCGGCGCTCTCGTGCTCGGTGTCGGTATGACCGTAGACGCAAACATCATCAACTACGAAAGAATCAAGCAGGAACTCTATAAAGGCAGAAGTGTCAGAGCCGCTGTTGCGGAAGGTCAGAAGCAGTCCTTCTCCGCAGTCTTCGACGCACAGTTCACAACCCTGATCGCAGCCCTGATCATGTATATCTGGGGCAATGGCGCAGTCAAGGGATTTGCGACCATGCTGATTATCACAGTCGTCATGACTCTGCTCCTCAACGTCGCATTCTCCAGATGGCTGCTCAACCTGCTGGTCAATTCCGGTATCGCTGACGGCAAGCCTGAACTCTTCAATGTCAAGAAGTCACAGGTTCCGGATGTATCCAAAGGAGAGTCCCAGTTCTACACAGGCACACGCCAGTTCGACTATACAGGCAATGCCAAGTGGAACATCCGCGCTTCCATTCTGATCGCAGTTGCTGCCCTGGTTATGGGATTTGTAAATCTCGGCGGCGGCAAAGGATTCTTCAATCTCGGTATCGACTTCTCCTCCGGTACACGTCTGACGGTTTCTTCCGATGACACTGTAACTGTTGAAGATGTCAGAGCGATCATTGAAGAAAACGGCTTCACCGGTTTCACAATCCAGTCTTCCGGTGAGAACACAGTCTATGCGACAACCAAGGAAGCAATCGAAACAAGCGAACTGACAAAGCTCAAGTCCGCTCTTGCGGAAAGATACGGCGAAGAGCCGGGCGACAACGTCGTTACTCCGGTTGTCGGCCGTGAACTCGTCAGAAACGCGGTTATCCTGACAATCGTTGCCTGGATCGCGATGATGCTCTATGTCACATTCCGCTATGAATGGGACTATGCTCTGGGCTGTATCGTCGCTCTGATTCATGACGTCGGCATCGTTCTTGCGGTATTCGCGATCGCGAGAATGGAAGTCAATACAGAAGTTATCTCCGTCCTGCTGACAATCATCGGTTACTCCATCAACAACTCGATCGTTGTCTTCGACAGAGTCCGTGAGCTCATGGCTGAAAAAGACGGCAGACTCAGCGAACAGGGCTACAAGGACATCATCAACAAGGCGCTCGACGCGACAATCAGAATGTCCCTGAACAGCTCCGTTACAACCATGCTGCCGGTCATCATGCTGCTGGCAATGGGTTCCAAGGCAATCTTCACATTCATCTTCGCGATGTTTGTCGGTCTGATTGCAGGTACCTTCTCCTCCATCTTCATTGCTCCGACTGTCTGGAGATGGGCACGTACAAAGCTGCGCAAGGACGACGGCACAAAGAAGAAAAAGAAAGAAAAGAAAGAAGCTCTCGACGAATATACATTCAAGGGAATCAACGCTTAATCTCAGAAAAGGGACGGCTTCAGGCCGTCCTTCTTATTTAAAACAGGAGTTATTTATGGATATCAAAGCTGTACTGTTCGACTGCGACGGACTCATGTTCGATACTGAAATCATCGCCCAGGCAATCTGGCGCGAAGGTGCCCGCGAATACGGCGTTTCGCTTCCTGACAATTTCTTTGAGAAAATTACCGGTGCCGGCGGAAAAGATCTGCTCGATTATATCCGCTCTGTTCCCGGCGCGGAAGAACTGATGAAAATCTCAAGGGCGAGAAGATTCGACCTGAATTTCTGGGGCAGCATTCATACCGACTGTCTCAACCGTCCCGGTCTGATTGAACTGTTTCAGTGGCTCAACGAAAACGGATACCGTATTGCGATCTGCTCTTCCAGCGCAAGGCAGTATGTGGAAACTCTCTGCAAAGGCGTATCCGTTGAGCTTCAATATGACGCGATCGTATGCGGCGATATGGTCACCCATGCCAAACCGGATCCGGAAATCTTCTTAAGGGGAGCTGAGCTGCTCGGCGCAAAGCCGGAAGAATGCATGGTGCTTGAAGATTCCAAACAGGGTATACTGGCCGCTTCGCGTGCCGGTATGCACAGATGCTTTATTCCCGACACCATCGTTCCGGATGAGGAAATGAAAAAGGAAATCGAATTTGAAGCAGGCGATCTCAATGAAGTCATTACGCTTCTGAAAAAACTGAAAGCAGGAGAAGATCATGTGGAATCTGACTAAGGCTGACCCGAAGCGGATCGCTTCGCAGTTTCATACCGGAAATCTGCTGGCGATGCTGCTGGAAAACAGCGGGATTGATGACGCAAAGATTCAGGATCTTCTGAATGCGGACAGCACGGTTCATACATCGCAGGCGGACTGTGTGAAGAAGGCATGTGAAAGAATCATCGAAGCGCAAAAGAATCATGAAAAGATATTTGTCGGCGGCGATTATGATGCCGACGGCATCTGTGCCACCGCAATCATGAAAAAGACGCTTGATGTTCTGAATATCCAGAACGGCTATTATATTCCCGACCGTTTCAAGGAAGGATACGGCTTGAGCGCAAAGACTGTGGAACTGGCGGCGCAGAAAGGCTACCGGATCATCATGACCGTGGACAACGGGGTCCGTGCTCATGAAGCGCTGAAGAAAGCGAAGGAACTCGGCCTGTATGTGATTGTGACTGATCATCACCGCATTGAAGAGGAAGTGGAAGCGGATATTACAGTGCATCCCGATCTGATGGAACCGGCTTACAGCGGTTTATGCGGTGCCGGCGTCGCCCTGCAGATCAGCCGCACTCTGATCGGCAATGACGATGATCTGACCGCCATGGCGGCTGTCGCCTCGATCGGCGATGTGATGCCGCTGTGGGATGAGACAAGAAGGATCGTTCTGAAAGGCCTCGATATTCTCAAGCGCAGAAGACCGCGTCCGCTTTATGCGATGCTGAGAGCTGGCAGTGCCGTCAACTGGACAAGTGTTGCGTTCCAGATCGTACCGAAGCTCAACAGTGTCGGACGCATGAATGATATTTCCAATGTCAACACACTGGTTCCGTATCTTTTGCTGAAGGATGATGCAGCCATTACACGCTATGCACTGCAGCTCGAACATGTCAATGAAAGACGCAAGGAACTCTCGGAAATACAGTCAAAGACTGCGCAGGAGATGATGACAGATGAACAGATTGAACTGATCTTTGATGCCGGTTTTCATGAAGGCATCTGCGGACTGGTTGCAGGCAGACTTGCAAACAGCGCCGGCAGGCCTGTTATCGTCATGACGGAAAGCGGCGGTCTGATCAAAGGCAGCGGCCGAAGTGTCAGCGGCTTCGATCTCTTTGCTTTCCTGAATGATTTTGAAGAACCCAGTGCTTTCGGCGGCCATGAACAGGCAGTCGGCATCAGTGTGCCGAAAGAAAAGTTTGATTCCTTCTGTGCGCATCTGAAGGAAAAAGCCGCAGCGGAAAACCTGACGATTGAAAAGCCGCAGGATACGGCCATTGAAATCTGTGCCGATGATATTTCGATGGATGAAATTCTCTGCCTCGAAGATGCGGCACCGCTGCCCAAAGAAATCCATGCCGTTTTTGCGGTCACCGACGCCCAGGTGCTGACCGTTAAGGAAACCGAAAAGGTCATCCGGTATACCGTAGCCAGCGCAAATGGGAATTTCGAAGCAGTCCTTTATAAGCGCAAGGGCATCACGCCGCCGGAGG
Source organism: uncultured Erysipelotrichaceae bacterium (assembly GCA_947167125.1). Lineage (GTDB taxonomy): Bacteria > Bacillota_I > Bacilli_A > Erysipelotrichales > Erysipelotrichaceae > Bulleidia. The sequence goes on along the minus strand of CAMVGT010000007.1, from coordinate 34,351 downwards.
ATCCGCATGTGATCATCGGACCGCTGAGTCTGAACAGATGGCGCTCAAATGTCACGGTGACAATGGAAATTGAAGATATTTACTGATTATTTGAAAGCGCTTGTATTATAATATTTTCGTCATTTGCTCAAAGGAGAAAATCTGTATGTCAATCAATCTTGAAGACTATATCGCATCCGTCCGTGATTTCCCGATTGAAGGTATCCTCTTCCGTGATGTCACTCCGATTCTGACCTGCCCCGAAGCTTATAAAGAAGCAGTCCGCCAGATGGCCGAATACGGCAGAAAAATCGGCGCTGATGCGGTTGTCGGCCCGGAAAGCAGAGGCTTCTGGTTCGGCTGCCCGGTTGCGCTTGAACTCGGCGTTCCGTTTGCACCGGTAAGAAAACCCGGCAAGCTTCCCCGCGAAACAATCAGCTGCAAATATGATCTGGAATACGGCTCCAACGAAGTATTCATGCATAAGGATGCCGTTAAGCCCGGTCAGAAAGTCCTGATTATCGACGATCTGCTGGCAACCGGCGGAACCGCGAAGGCAACTGCGAAAATGATTGAAGAACTCGGTGCGGAAGTCGCCGGAATCGCATTTGTCATCGAGCTTTACGGCAACGGCATGGAAGGCCGAAAGGTTCTCGAAGGATATGATGTTTTCAATATCCTGAAAATGAGCGATCAGTAATTCTGAAACAAGAAAAGTCCCGGAAGGAGGCACTTCGTAAGGAAGTGCCTCCTTCCCTTTTGAAAGCAGGGAAATTGAGCACGCAGGTCAGAAATGGTACAATGATCAAAACAAGCCGGGATTTGTGAGGGCTGCACTACATGAGAATAATTGTTTTGAAAATAGAACCTTTCCCATCAGAACAGATTCCTGATGTGCTGAAGGAGCACGGTATCCTGATCAATCATTATGCGGAGGAGTTCTTTGCCCATCCACGGTTTTCGCTCGGATGCTCAAGAGAAACTACCGTTACGATAACATCCCTGCAGGAAATAGGTCTTGAAAACGGAGCAACCTTACGTGATATTTTCACGCATATTTCGAAAACAGGTTTGAAAGCATGTGCCGTAAGCACCGGTTTATTTCTTCGTTTGGCATGGACGGATCAGCCGCAGAGCCGGAACTTCACGCTTACCGGAACACACAGTTCACCGGATCAGGCAGTCACGGTGCTGTCTGAAATCATTGAACGGGATGATGCTTTTCCCAAGGGTCTATATCTTCGAAATGTAGACGGTAATCTCTGGCTTCGCGGCTATATATGTGACGATGCGTATCGTTTTCCGGGCGATGCGCTTTTCGCGCTTGAAATGCGAAGGATATGAGCTGGAAAATCCGATTTGCCGAATAGATCTTCTATTGGCCACAGTTATAACGAGCATCGGAGTTTGCCCCGAAGAGGACTTTTTCATTTCCTGTCAACATTTTTCACAAAAAATTCAAATTTGTATTAATATAGTTGCATTAACAGGGGGCATGAATGGTTAATACAGATCGTCTGAATCCGACAGTTGATGATGTCATCGATGAAGCGCGCAGGTATATCCATGATCCGATCAGTCTGACGATGATTGAAAGGGCGGCGAACTACGCGTCTGTTCATCATGCCGGTCAGTTCCGCAGAAGCGGCGAGCCCTATGTTGTCCATGTGATCAATGTCGCCTATATTCTCGCAACCCTCAGAGTCGGTCCGCAGACAATTGCGGCCGGTTTTCTGCATGATGTGATTGAAGACTGCGGCATTTCGCGTGATGAACTTGCTGAAGAATTCGATCCTGAAATTGCAGATCTTGTCGAAGCGGTCACCAAGATCGGTACCCTGAAATACAAAGGCAAGAACGATCCGGAATACCAGGCTGCCAACCACCGCAAGATCTTTATCGCGATGGCCCGCGATGTGCGTGTCATCATTATCAAGCTGGTTGACCGTCTTCATAACATGCGAACCCTGCAGTTTCAGCCGGAAGCTTCGCAGAAACGGATTTCTTCCGAAACGCTGGATGTCTATGCGCCGATTGCTCACCGTTTAGGTATCAGCGCAATCAAGAATGAACTGGAAGATCTGTGTTTCTATTATCTCAACCGCGATGAGTATTACCATATTGCCCACCTTGTGGAAGCGAAAAAGGCTGAACGCGACGCGGCTGTATCGACAATGATCACCGAGATTTCGGAGATGATGGAAGAGCACGGAATCCAGTACCGCATTTTCGGCCGTTCCAAGCATCTGTATTCGATTTACAACAAGATGATCAAAAAGCATAAGCGGTTCGATGAGATTCTCGACCTGCTCGCAATCCGGATCATCACAAAATCGGAACTCAACTGCTATGAAATCCTCGGCTATATCCATGCAAAATACCGCCCGATTCCGGGACGTCTGAAAGATTATATTGCGGTTCCCAAAACCAATATGTATCAGTCTCTGCATACCACGATCATCGGGGAAGACGGCAAGATTTTTGAAGTGCAGATCCGCACCGAGGAAATGGATGCCATCGCCGAGAGGGGTGTCGCGGCCCACTGGCGCTATAAAGAAGGGGTCAAATATGATGCCAGGGCAGAGCAGAAGGAAATCGAAAACAAGCTCTCCTGGTTCAAGAATCTGACCACCTACAGCGAAGACGAAAATGAAAACTCCAGCGCTTCCGAATATATGGAAGCTCTTCAGCATGACGTTTTCTCGGCAAGCGTCTATGTCATGACGCCCAAAGGCAGGGTCATTGACCTGCCCAACGGCGCAACCCCGATTGATTTTGCCTACCGCATCCATACCGATGTCGGCCATACCGCGGTCGGCGCGATTGTCAATGACGCGATGGTTCCGTTAAATACCGAGCTGCATACCGGAGACGTCGTGCAGATCAAGACAATGAAGGGAACAGGACCTTCTGAAGACTGGCTGAAATTCGTCAAAACCAACCAGGCCCGCAACAAGATCCGCTCCTATCTCACCAAGAAGGAAACCGAGGCCCATGAATCCCGCGTCGATGAAGGCGAAAAGATGCTCGCCGATGAACTGAAAAAGCGCGGCTTCAATCCGAAGGAATATATGGAAAAGAAGAAACTCGAGAACATCTTCAAGGATTTCCGGGTTTCCAATCATACCGATCTCATGTACGGCATTGCCGTCAAATCGATCAATGTCACCAGTGTCTGCGAACATCTGACCAACCAGAAAGCGCATATTTCCGAAAAAGAGGCGCTTTCCAGAGTCCTCGGCAGGGAGGCGCATCACCGTGTATCCAAATCCGGACTTGTCATTCCCGGCATTGAATCGATGAAGATGTCGCTGGCACACTGCTGCTTACCGGTCTATGGCGAACCGATCAAAGGCTATATCACCAAAACCGAAGGCGTCAAAGTGCATCGTGCCGACTGTCCGAATATCGCCGACGCAAAGGCAAGACTGATTGATGTGCAGTGGGATGAAGGGGACAATGAGCGCTATTACGATGCCGATCTTTCCGTCACTGCCCGCGACCGCTCCTTCCTTCTGACCGATATCGTCACGGTTGTCTCCCAATGCAAAGCAACCCTTGAAAGCATCAACGCGGCGGTCAACCATGACACCCTGACTTCATCTATCAAGATGGTCATCCGAGTTCATGACATTTCCCATCTGGATAATGTCATTGCCAACATCCGCAAAGTGGAATCCGTTATCATCGTTGAGAGAACAGCTCACTGAGTGAACTGTTTTTTCTTTTCAATGCGGAAACCGGTTTGCAAATTGGCTTGTGTGAAAAAATAAAAAAAGATATAATCCTTAGGTAAACCAAATTCGTTGAACGGGAAATTCCATCCGTGATGCTGGAAAAGCGACAATGGTACGGTGAAAGCATTGAGCCATCCTGATGGAACCGACACCCGCAAGAAGGTATTCTGAACAATCAGTAGGAATACCCGTTCTCCGCGTTAAGGAATCAAGCGTACAGCGTCAGCTGTAAACTAAGGTGGTACCGCGCATACAGCGTCCTTGGATTCAGGGACGCTTTTGTTTCATCACTTAAGAAGGAGGCAATATGAGCTATCAGACACCCAGAGGAACCTACGATATCCTGCCGAGTGAAGTCGGCAGATGGCACGATGTGGAACGCGTGATCCGGGAAAAGACTTCTCTTTACCGCTACCGTGAAATCCGCACGCCGTATTTTGAAGATACATCTGTTTTCAAGCGTGAAAACGATTCTTCCGACATGGTAAACAAGGAAATGTATACCTTTAACATGGGCAGCGAATCCTACACCCTGCGTCCGGAAGGAACCGCAGGCGTCATCCGCGCATTCGACCAGCACAAGCTGTACGGATCGATGGAGATGCCGGCACGCTTCTATTATGTCGGGGCAATGTTCCGCCATGAAAGGCCGCAGAAGGGCAGACAGCGTCAGTTCACCCAGTTCGGGGTTGAAAACATCGGTGCCAAAACACCTGAAATCGATGCCGAAACAATTGCGCTTGGCTATGACATTGTCAAGGCAATGGGAATCTCATCCATCAAGGTTTTGATCAACACACTCGGCGATGATGAATCCAGAGCCGCCTACAGAGGAGCTCTCAAGGAACACTTCGCGCCGCACCTCGATGATCTCTGCGCGGACTGCAAACGCCGCTATGAACAGAATCCGCTCCGCATTCTCGACTGCAAGGTCGATCATGACAAGGAATGCATGGCAAGCGCGCCGCGTCTTTCCGAATATCTCAATGAAGAAAGCCGCGATTATTTCAGCCGTGTTCTGAAATGCCTGGATACACTCGGCATTCCGTATGAAATCGATGAACGCCTTGTCAGAGGCCTGGATTACTACACACACACCGTCTTTGAAGTCGTTTCCACAAGACCTGAATCCGGTGCCCAGGCAACGATCTTTGCCGGCGGCAGATACGATCACTTCGTGGAATACTATGGCGGACCGGAAATGAGCGGCATCGGTTTTGCGATCGGTCTGGAACGTCTGATTGCGCTGGCAGCGGAAGAAGGCTATCAGTTCACGGAAGAAAATACATGCGATGTCTATGTCATCGGACTTGGCGATGTCGGCGACAGCGTGCTGAAGACACTGTCCGTTCTGCGCTCTGCCGGCTATGCGGCGGAAGGCAATCTTGTAAAGAGATCCTTAAAGGCACAGTTCAAGAGCGCCGACCGCGCAAATGCGAAATACATCGTGATTCTTGGTGAGGATGAAGTCGCAAACGGACCACTCAATGTCAAAAACGCAAAGGATAAAACACAGCTGACACTGAAGAATGAAGAACTTCTGGATCAGCTGAAGAAATGGGAGGAAGAATAAAAATGGAACGCACATGCGGAAACGGCACCCTCAGGGCTGCTGATGAAGGCCGTAAGGTAACCCTGATCGGCTGGGTTTCCAAAAGAAGAAATCTCGGATCCCTGGTCTTTATCGACCTCAGGGACAGAAGCGGCATTGTTCAGGTCACATTCGATGAAACAATGGCCGAAAAGGTAAAGGATGTCAGAAACGAATACATCCTGCAGGTAAAGGGAACTGTCGCAAAAAGAGGACAGGCAAACCCGAAGCTTGCGACCGGTGAAATCGAAGTCATGGCAGAGGAAGTCACGATCGTCAACCGTGCTGAAACAGCCCCGATCAACATCTCCGATGACACAGACACCAATGAAGACACAAGACTCAAGTACCGCTATCTCGATCTGAGAAGACCGGTGCTTCAGAACAATATGATCCTGCGTCATAAGGTATGCATGATCGCAAGAAGAGTGCTGGATGAAAAGGGATTCATTGAAGTGGAAACCCCGATTCTTGCAAGAAGCACACCGGAAGGCGCAAGAGACTATCTGGTTCCTTCGAGAATCTACAACGGCCGCTTCTGGGCACTGCCGCAGTCTCCGCAGATCTACAAGCAGCTGCTGATGATTGCCGGCATGGAAAAATACTTCCAGATCGCAAGATGCTTCAGAGACGAAGACCTGAGAGCCGACAGACAGCCGGAATTCACCCAGATCGATATCGAAATGAGCTTCGGCGATGAAGATACCATCTTCGCGACTGTTGAAGACCTGATGAAGGCAATCTTCAAAGAGACAGTCAACTTTGAACTGGAAGACCATTTTGTCAGAATTCCGTATGCGGACTGCATCAGAAGATTCGGTTCCGACAAGCCGGATCTGCGCTTCGGCAATGAAATCCAGGACCTTTCCGATCTGTTCAAAGACACTGAATTCCAGGTGTTCCGCAACTGCCTCGACAACGGCGGCGTGATCAGCGCACTGCATTTTGAAAACGCAGCTGACAAATATTCCCGCAAGGGCCTCGACAAGCTGCAGGAATTTGTCAAGCACGGCTTCAAGGCAAAGGCACTGGCATATCTCAAGATGGAAAAGGGCGAGCTGACAGGAAGTGTCGCAAAGCCTCTGAGCATAGACGAGAAGAACGCCGTCATTGAAAGACTCGGCTTAAAGGACAATGATCTCGTACTGATCATCGCTGACAACATGAAGATCGCAAACGCGGGTCTTGGCGCACTGAGAGTCAGAATCGCGAAGGAACTCGGACTCATTGATGAAAGCGTCTATAAGTTCCTGTGGGTTACAGACTTCCCGATGTTTGAATGGAGCGAAGAAGAAAACAGATGGGTCGCTGCCCATCATCCATTTACCGCGGTCAAGGAAGAGGATGTCGACAAGCTCTTCAGCGATCCTGAACATGTATCCAGCCGCGCCTATGACCTGGTTCTCAACGGCTATGAGTTGCTTTCCGGCTCCATCCGTATCCACGATCAGGACCTGCAGGAAAAGGTCTTTGAAGCAATCGGCCTGACCATGGAAAAGGCAAAGGAACGCTTCGGATTCTTCCTCGACGCATTCCGCTACGGCACACCTCCCCATGGCGGTGTGGGAATCGGTCTGGAACGTCTGGTTATGGTTCTTGCCGGCACCGACAACATCCGCGATGTCGTTGCCTTCCCGACAACAAACAGCTCTCTGGATCTGATGAGCGAATCGCCCAATACAGTCGATCAGGCACAGCTGGACATTCTGGGAATTGAAATATCGAATAAGGATAAAGAATAATCCTGTCACTGTCAAGACTGTTATTTCATAACCGCACTGCTATAATATCAGTGCCGGAGGATCACATATTTTTCCTACATTTTGATATAAGGGAATTCTGACTGGCGATTTCTGTTGTGAACGCCCGGTACGGCCGGGAATCCTGAGGGATGACCAAGAATACCCACCTCTACATAAGAGGGAACATATCACCCCTTCGGCTTTTAAGAAGAGAATGACTGCCCGCATCACGGGCAGTTTTCTTTTGAAGCGCAGTGAGGGCAGGGGGGCAATTCACATGTTGCACAGTGCATGGAAAAAAGGTAAAATACCGATTGTAGAAACAGGCAGGTGAATAAATTATGACATTCTGGGCATCTTTGGGATGGTTTGTAGCAGGCGCTGTCGTTGCCGCAATCGCTACATTCTTCATTACTAAAAAGTACTTTGAAAAACAGCTTCGCGAAAATCCTCCGATCAACGAGAAGATGGTTCGCGCAATGTTCATGCAGATGGGTCGCAAGCCTTCCGAGGCGCAGATCCGTCAGGTCATGAAGCAGCTACAGAAATAACTGACACGGCATCGGGCTCACATTGTGAGCCCTTTTTTATGCCTGTTTGAAAAGGTGCCCGCGCATCGCTTTTCAGCCATGGTTTTTTCCACATCGTCCATTTATTTTATAGCGCTTGCGGAGTATAATATTAGCGGTTAATTAGGAGGACATATGACTACTGAAAACAAAAAAGTTTTCGATGCTATGGATGGCAATACCGCTACTGCCCATTCCGCGTATGCGTTCACGGAAGTAGCTGGCATCTATCCGATCACTCCGTCTTCACCGATGGCAGAACATACCGATGACTGGGCAACTGCAGGACGTACAAACGTCTTCGGCGACAAGGTCAAGGTTGTTGAAATGCAGGCTGAAGGCGGCGCTGCCGGTGCAATCCATGGCGCTCTTCAGGCAGGCTCTCTGGCTGCTACATTCACAGCATCCCAGGGTCTTCTGCTGATGATCCCTAATCTCTATAAGCTGAAGGGCGAAATGCTGCCGGGCGTTATCCATGTTGCAGCACGTTCACTGGCTACTCACACACTGAGTATCTTCGGCGACCATCAGGACGTTTATGCTTGCCGTCAGACAGGCGTTGTCATGATGTGCTCACACTCCGTTCAGGACTGTATGGACCTGGCCGGTGCTGCGCATCTGATCGCTATTGACGGTTCCGTTCCTGTCATGCACTTCTTTGACGGTTTCCGTACATCCCACGAAGTAGACAAGATCGAAGTCATGGACTATGACTTCCTCAAGAGCCTGCTGCCGATGGAAAAGGTTGAAGCATTCCGTGCTCATGCACTGAATCCGCATGGAAACGCAGTCACAAGAGGCGGCTCCCAGAATGACGACATCTACTTCCAGGCTGCTGAAGCGCAGAACAAGCACTACGAAGCTGTACCGGACATCGCTGCCAAGTACTTCAAGGCAATCAGCGAACATACAGGACGTGAATATGCTCCGTTCGTATATGTCGGTGCTCCGGATGCGGAAAGAGTCATCGTTGCGATGGGTTCCGTTACTGACACAATTACAGAAACAATCAACACACTCGTCAAGAGAGGCGAGAAAGTCGGTCTGATCAAGGTTTATCTGTACCGTCCGTTCTCCCAGAAGTATCTGGAAGCTGTTCTGCCTGCAACAGTCAAGAAGATTGCTGTTCTCGACCGTGCTAAGGAACAGGGTGCAAGAGAACCTCTCTTCCTCGATGTCTGCTATGCACTGAGAAAGCACACAGATCTCACAATCATCGGCGGCCGTTACGGTCTGTCCTCCAAGGACACCAACCCGTCCCATATCAATGCTGTTTATGAAGAACTCAAGAAGGATGAACCGAAAGAAGAATTCACAATCGGTATTGACGATGATGTTACAAATCTGTCCCTGGCACCGGTTGACATCCATGTTGACGCGGACTACACAAGCTGCCTGTTCTACGGTCTCGGTTCCGACGGTACTGTCGGCGCTAACAAGAGCACTGTAAAGATCATCGGCAACAACACAGATCTGTATTCCCAGGCTTACTTTGCATACGACTCCAGAAAGGCCGGCGGTGTAACCCGTTCCCATCTGAGATTCGGCAAGAGCCCGATCCACAGCCCGTACTATATTGACAAGGCTGACTTCATTTCCTGCTCCCTGGATTCCTACTGCTTCAAGTTCGATATGGTCCGCAACCTCAAAGAAGGCGGAACATTCCTGCTGAACACAACAATCCCGGCTGATGAAATCGCTGACAGACTGCCGAACAGAATGCTCGCAGCTCTGGCTGACAAGAAGGCTAACTTCTACATCATCAACGCTACAAAGCTGGCTCAGGAAACACACATGGGCCGTCATACAAACACAATTCTGCAGTCCGCATTCTTCGCGCTGAACGAGCAGATCATGCCGTATGACACATCCGTTGAACTGATGAAGGATTCCGCGCGCCACACATATGCGCGTAAGGGCGAAGATGTTGTTAACAACAACTGCGCTGCTATTGACAAGGGTAAAGAAGGACTTGTCAAGGTTGATGTTGATCCGGCATGGAGCAACCTGCCTTATGATTCATCCCTGATCGTCAAGACAGGCGATGAATACTTCGATGAGAACCTCCAGAGAATCAACGCTCTGGAAGGCTATCAGATGCCTGTTTCCTCTTTCCTCAAGCCGGAAGTTATCGACGGTTCCATTCCGGAAAACGTCTCCTTCCGTGAGAAGAGAAACATCGCTGCTCAGGTTCCTGCATGGGATGCAGCGAAGTGTATCGAATGCGGTCAGTGCGCATTCGCGTGCCCGCACGCAACAATCCGTCCGTTCCTGCTGAACGCTGACGAAGTTGCAAAGGCTGAAGAAATCGCTAAGGCTAACAATGTTGAATTCACAACAAAGGAACCGACAGCTGTTTACAAGGGAGCCAAGGACGCAGGTCTGGTTTACAGAATCCAGCTCTCCCCGGCTAACTGCGTAGGCTGCGGCGTATGTCTTACAGCTTGCCCTGTCAAGGCTCTCTCCGCTGCTGATGTTGATACACAGCAGGGTCAGGAACCTCTGGCAGACTACCTCTACAAAGAGACAGAATACAAGACACAGTATGTCATGAACCCGAACTCCGTACAGGGTATCTCTCTGATGATGCCTTACTTCGAAGTTTCCGGATGCTGCCCGGGCTGCGGCGAAGCTCCTTACTACAGACTGGCTTCCCAGCTGTTCGGTAAAGACATGATGGTTGCCAACGCTACAGGCTGCTCCATGATCTACTGCTCCTCCACACCTTCCACACCGTTCGTAACAGACAAGGACGGCAATGGTGTCGCATGGGCTAACTCCCTGTTCGAAGACAATGCTGAATTCGGTTTCGGTATGGCAATCGCACAGGCAGCCAAGGGCTCCAGAATCCTGAGAATCATGGAAGACAACCTCGATGCTGTCGAACCTGAACTCAAGGAAGTATTCGAAGCTTACATCGCATCCGGCGAAGACAGAGACCAGCACAGAGCTCTCAAGGACAAGATCGTTGCAGGTGTCAAGGCATCCTCCAATGAAGCTGTCAAGGAACTCCTCGAAATGGAGAGAGACCTTGTCGGTAAGTCCGTATGGATCGTCGGCGGCGACGGATGGGCTTATGATATCGGTTACGGCGGACTCGACCACGTCATGGCTAACAACCTGAACGTCAACGTCCTCGTACTCGACACAGAAGTTTACTCCAACACCGGCGGTCAGTCCTCCAAGTCCTCCCAGGCTGCTTCCATCGCGAAGTTCGCTGCCGGCGGTAAGGCACTGGCTAAGAAGGACCTCGGTCAGATCGTTATGGAATACGGCACAGCTTATGTCGCTTCCGTATCCATGGGCGCTAACCAGCTGCAGACAATCAAGGCATTCCAGGAAGCTGAAAGCTACAATGGACCTTCCATCATCATCGCTTACTGCCCTTGCGCGGAGCAGGGTATTAAGGGCGGTCTCGTGAAGGCACCGATCATCCAGAAGAATGCTGTTGAATGCGGTTATGTCACTCTGTACCGTTATGATCCGAGAAATGAAAAGCCGCTCACAATCGACTCCAAAGAACCGAAGTGGGATAAGTTCCATGACTTCCTGATGAACGAAGCACGTTACTTCAACCTGCCGAAGCTCAGAGGCGCTGAAGCTGCTGAAGAAGCATTCGCTAAGACACTCAGCGATGCTCAGATCCGCTATAAGAAGCTTGTCACAAAGGCAAAGCTCCAGGAAGACTGATCATCTTCTGATAAAATCAACAATTAAATCCAAAAAGAAAGGCCATGCTCATGCGCATGGTCTTTTTTTGACGCTTTCAATAAAACAGCAGGGGATAAAAAAAGATCCGCTGATCAGCGGACCTGCAATGCTAGCGGTATTTGCTTAAGAGAGTTTCGTAGATTTCCTTGAGCTGGGCACCGATCTTATCAATGGAACGGTCCTGTGCAACTTTGTATCCGGCTTCACCGATCCGCGGCAGCTCACCGCTTAACAGGCGTCTCAATACACTTTCAAACTGGTCGTTGTTATTGCAGAGATAGCAGTTTTCGCCGTTCTTTGCCCAGGCATCATATGCGCCGATATCGCGCAGGACAGCTGTCTGTCTGGAAGCGAGTGCCTCCAGGACAACAATGCCTTCATTCTCCTCATAGGAAGGGAAGAAGAATGCGTCGGCACCGGAGAATGCGCCTCTCATCAGATCGCCGCTGATATAGCCGGGGAAGATGACATTGGAAGGGCAGTGATCGATCGCTTCGATAATCGCATTGGGAAGAAGAACACGTGAGATATCGCCGAACCAGATGAATTTCACATCCGGCATTCTCGATGCGACTTCCAGGAAATCGAACAGACCTTTTCTCTGAAACAGAAGGCCGACACCGATGACGGCTTTTTCTCCTTCTTTGAGATTGAAATAATTTCTGAACGCTTTCTCATTTTTCTCTGAGATCCGGTATGTGTCGAGATCGATTCCGTTGGAAACGGCATAGATCGGCTTTTTCAGACCGTAGCCTTCCAGAATCCGTTTGGAATAGGGGGTCGGTGTGATCAGTATATCTGCGGAATTGTACAGATGGACGAGTCTCTGTTTGTAAATAGGAGCGATGAAATTGGAAAGACGAAAGCTGTCCAGAAAATCTTCCATGGTGGAATGGGCATGATAGATGACGGGTTTTCCCAACGATCTTGCCTTAAGAACCACAAAATCACTTTTTAAAGCATAAGTGTTAATGTGAAGGATATCATAATCGTCAGATTTCGGATCGGTTGTATATTCGATTCCGACTGATTCCAGTGCTTTCTTCTGATGTTCAAGAGCCCGGCCTACACCGGATTTCTTAATCAGCTCTTCACCTTCAAAATACAGCAGAATTTTCATAATTACCTCATATCAGGCGTACGGAAAAAGTTAACATTTTCCGCGCCTGTCTATTCTATCATATCGGATGTAAAAAGAAACAGTTCTTAAGGGAAGTATAAGATCAATCGAAATCATCTTAAGCCTCACAATGCGTTATTCACAGGATACGGTTTCAGAGTTTTAAGCTTTTTTTACATTCTCTGTGCTGAAATGAATCCGATTGAGAACAGATTCTATCGATAGTATAATAAAGCCATGAAGGAAAAGATAAAGAAGCTGTTTTCAAGTACAGCTTTTAATATATTTCTGATATTCGCACTTGCGGCAGCCGTGCTCTGGCTGACACTGCGCAAGGACGGCCCGGAAGTACTCGCGACTCTGAAGAATGCCAGCATCCCGGCAGTCATCGGACTTGTGCTGCTGATGGTTTTTGAGCGCCTTGTTTTAGGCTGGAGCCTGAAACTGGAATGCAATCAGACCTATCCGCATTACACATTGAAGCAGGGATTCATCAATGCCTATACAGCCGGCCTTTTCTGCAATATCACACCCGGTGCCAGCGGCGGCCAGGTTGCCCAGGGATATATTTTCCGCAAGCAGGGGATTCCCGTATCCAGTTCCATCGGCATTTTATGGCTGGATTTCATTGTCTATCAGACAACGATGACGCTGTTTGTATTGTTATTATTGATTTTGAGATTTTCCTATTTCTACAGCAATTTCTCGAAATTCTTCCTGATTGTCATTGCCGGATTTGCGGTCAGTGCGGGAATTATCTTCTTCCTTTATCTGCTTGCCAACTCACCGCGGTTCTACCGCTGGCTGACGACAAGCGGCCTGAAAATCGGCCATAAGCTGCATATCGTAAAGAATATCGAAGAAGCGCAGGAGAAGCTCGATAAGTCGCTGTACGAATTCTCCAAGGAAATCGTCGTACTGCGGACCCACAAGAAGATGATCGTGATGCTGTCGGCGGCGGATCTGGTCCGTCTGCTGATTTATTACAGCATTCCGTATTTCTGCGCCGTCGCGCTGAAGATTGAAGTGCATCCTTCGCAGCTTCTCGATATCATTGCGCTTTCCAGCTATGTCGCGATGATCAACGCGTTTCTGCCGATGCCCGGCAGTTCCGGCGGTACCGAAGCGACTTTCATTCTGATGTTTTCAACCATCTTTGCCCGTCCGGACGCGGCATCGATTATGATTTTATGGCGTTTTGTGACATTCTATCAGACGCTGATCATCGGTGCATTTGTCTTTATGTACGGCAGGATGCAGAAGGATATTCCGCTGGATCAGGTGAAAGAACTGCCGCGAACCTATGCGAAAGAAACACTCAAAGAGGAACTTGGAAATCTATGAGAATCGGATTATTTACAGATACATATCCCCCTGAAATCAACGGTGTTGCAAACAGTACGCACATCGTTTTTCAGGAGATGATGAAACACGGCCACGAGGTTTATGTGGTCACCACAAGAAAAGGAATCTTCAGAGGCGTCTGGGATAAGGACGGAAGAGTCTACCGGCTGGCCGGCATTCAGCTCAAGGCGATTTACGGCTATTCAATGACAACCTTCACGCATCCGTTTGCGCTCGAAGAAATCCGGAAGCTTCACCTTGACCTGATTCACGCTCAGACAGAGTTCGGAATCGGGATTTTTGCGCGCAAATGCGCAAGGGAATTCCGGATTCCGCTGATTATGACATACCATACGACCTATGAAGACTATACCCATTATGTGAACCTGATCCATTCTGACCGTCTGGATCAGACAATGAAAAAGAGAGTAGCGGATGTCACAAAGCTTTACGCTGACGCCTCCATGGAAGTCATCGTGCCGAGTGAAAAGACAAAGCAGTCGCTGCTGAGCTACCGCATCTATAAAAAGATCAATGTGATTCCGACCGGCCTGCAGCTCGACCGCTTCAATCCGGCAGCCCAGGCGCCTGAAACAACGGCTAAAATCCGTCAGGAATACGGTTTCAGCGCGGATGACCGCCTGGTGATCTATGTCGGCAGAATTGCGGAAGAAAAAGCGCTTGATCTTGTGATCCGCGGATTTGCGCAGGCGCATGACAGCGGTGCGCCGGTGAAGCTGCTGATTGTCGGCGGGGGACCGGATCTCGAACGTCTGAAGGAACTTTCCGCTTCTTTGAATCTCAAGCACAGCGTCAGCTTTGCCGGACCGATTGAATCGGCCCGTGTACCGGATTTCTACCGCAGCGCGGACGCGTTTATTTCCGCAAGTCTTTCCGAGACGCAGGGAATGACATTTATTGAAGCACTGGCTTCCGGCCTGCCTTTATTTGCGCGCCGCGATGATGTGCTGAAAGATCTTCTGATTGAAGGAAAAACAGGCTGGTATTTCGATGATGAACAGGGCCTGAGCAATGTTTTGAAGGAATTCTGTGCAATGGACAGTGATAAACTCAAAGAAATGTCAAAGGATGCCGCTGAGCAGGCGGAGCCGTATTCTTCCGAAGTCTTCTATGAACAGCTGATGCAGGTATACAACCGCGTCATTGAAGAGTCGGAAGACAGCTATATGCTTGCTAAGGCGAAAGGCAAATCCGATTCGATTGAAGTGACGCTGAAAAGGGGTCTTGAAAAAGAACTGGTTCTCGATGTCTCCCTGGATGACTTCTATGAATACGGTCTGAAGAAAGGACGCGTTGTCGCGCCGGGGACCGTTGAGATCCTCAAGCGCCATCAGGAAGAAAACAAGGCTTACCGCAGATGCCTGACAAAACTTTCCATCCGCGACCGCAGCGTAAAGGAAATGCAGGACTGGCTGAAGGCAAATACCGAATGCGACAGCGAGCAGATTGAAGAAATCATCGACCGCCTTGTGCGCAATGCATATCTCGATGACCGCTCCTATTGCGAAGCGGAAGTGCTGCGCATGAAGAGCGCGCTGTACGGGGAAGACAAAATCCGCAGAAGCCTCGAGCGCAAAGGCATCGGTACAGAAATCGCCGATGAAGTGCTGCAGCGTTACAATGATGAAGGCGAAAACGCGCGGATTCTGGCTGAAAAAATCCTTAAGAAGAAACGGTCAGCGTCTTCGCGCAGGACAACCGATTTCATCCGCACAAAGCTTGTGCAGAGCGGATTTTCGGCTGATCTTGCCAACAGTGTGATTGAAAAACTCGATTTCTCCAATGTGAGAAACAATGAAGATAAGAATCTGAGAACCCAGATCGATAAGGCAAGAAGAAGATACAGCCGCAAATACAGCGGTTTCGAACTCAAGGCCCGTGTATACAAGAGCTGTG
The DNA here is from genome assembly GCA_947167125.1 of uncultured Erysipelotrichaceae bacterium. GTDB lineage: Bacteria > Bacillota_I > Bacilli_A > Erysipelotrichales > Erysipelotrichaceae > Bulleidia. The sequence continues at coordinate 18,641 of CAMVGT010000007.1, read as the reverse complement.
TCCAGCAGGGCTACAGCAGCGAAGATACAATCCGGATTCTCGACGGAATGGAGTGGCTTGATGAAGAAAATTAAAGATTTTGCAGAAAAAGACAGACTGGAGCAGCCTCTGCTGGTGAAAGAGTGCCGCAACGGCACAACCAACAAAGGGGCGCCATACCTTTCATTGGTGCTGCAGGACAGCTCCGGTGTGATTGACGCGAAGTTCTGGGATGTCAAACCGGAAGATACCGCCCGCATCCAGGTCGGTAAACTTGCCGTATTCTCCTTTGAAGTGCTGCTCTACAACCAGAATCTGCAGCTGCGGATCAACCGTGTCAGGGATTTTGAGGAAGGCTCTGTTTCCCTTGAGGAATTCGTCATTTCTTCAGGGACCAGCGAACAGGACAGAAAGGATGAACTGAACCGTCTAGTCTCCTCGATCAAAAATCCGGTTTATTACCAGCTGGTATGCGCGATGCTGGAAAAGGTCGGCGAAAAATATCTTACCTATCCGGCGGCTTCCAGAATCCATCACAGCTATCTTGGCGGCCTCAGCGAGCATTCGCTTTCGATGGCTGTTCTCTGCGATGAAATCTGCGGACATTATCCCCAGCTCAACCGCGATCTTCTGATTGCCGGCGCGCTTCTGCATGACTGCGGAAAGACTGCTGAAATGAGCGGACCGGTCACAACCGAATACACACTTGCGGGAAAGCTGGAAGGACATATTTCCTTATGCAACGGATGGTTAAGCGAAGTTGCCGAAAAGCTGGGACTGGAAGGAAATGAAGAAACCATTCTTCTGCATCATATGATCCTTTCCCATCACGGCCACTATGAATTCGGCTCACCGGTACTGCCGATGTTAATCGAAGCGGAAGTGCTCTGTCTGATTGACAATCTGGATGCCCGCATGAATACGCTCAAGGCGGCGCTGGATGCCACAAAGCCGGGTACCTGGACAACCAAGCTGTTCGCGCTGGAAAACAGACAGTTCTACAGGCCGAAGGGTGAATGATATGGATCTGAGACTGAAATTCGTGCAGGCAATGCAGGCGATTCTGGCAAAAACCGGACACGGCGGTTCACTGCCGGGAACATTCGCTCTGAAGATGGACCCGCATTTCCTTGAAAAATTCAAAATGCCCAAAACGGTTGTGCTTGTGACCGGCACAAACGGCAAAACCACAACCCAGAACCTGATTGCCGGATCTCTGCGTGAAGCAGGCTATTCGGTGATCAACAACCACCGCGGCGACAATCTCAATGTCGGCATCGCATCTCTGCTTGCGGCAAATTCCGATTCCAATTTCCGCATCAAAGCGGACGCGGCTGTCATTGAAGTCGATGAGCTGACTGTCTACAGACAGTTCAAAAACCTCCATCCCAATGTGATGGTCGTCAATAACTTCTTCCGCGACCAGCTGGACAGGGCAGGAGAGATGGAAACGATCATCCGCAAGATCCAGGAAGTGACAGAAGACTTTGAAGGGGATCTGATCCTCAACGGCGATGATCCGAATGTCTGCAGGATTGCGGATACAGCGAAAAAGGCACGGATTCATTTCTATTCCGTTGCCAGACAGGAAGAGTCCAAAACCGTAACCGATGAAGCATCGGAAGGCAAATTCTGTCCGCGCTGCGGCAGAAGGCTTGTCTATGACTTCTATCAGTATTCGCATATCGGCCGCTTTCACTGCGAATGCGGATTCGGTGAAAACACACCCGATATCTCAGTCGATTCCATCGATTACAGAAACGGTACATTCACCTGCGAAGGAAAGACATTCCATAACTTCCTGAACAACATCTATTCCGTATACAACTGCGCTGCCGTGCTCTGTGTCATGAAGACACTCGGACTTGATTACGGCAATGCGGATGAAACCTTCCGCACTCTGGTGCTGAATGAAGGCAGAAACGAAGTCTTCAATCTTTCCCAGCCGTGCGTCATCAATCTGATCAAGAATCCGACCGGCTCCAATGAAACGATGAAGTTCATCACTTCCCAGCCCGGCGACAAGAACATCTGCATCCTGCTCAATGACAACGATCAGGACGGACATGATGTCAGCTGGATCTGGGATGCCCATTTTGAAAGGCTCAATGTGCCGGAAGTCAAAACGATTGTCTGTTCCGGCCTGCGTGCCTACGATATGGCTCTGCGTCTGAAATACGAAGGACTGGAAGACAGGATTATCGTCATCGAAAGCGCAGCGGAAGCGGTGAAGTGGCTGGATCAGCAGAACATGCCGAGCCACATCATGGCAACCTATACGGCGCTGCATTCCACCCGCGCAATTCTGCGCAAGGAGGCAAAGCATGGAGCTTAAGATTCTCTGGATGTACCATGATCTGATGGACCTCTATGGCGACAAAGGAAACACGCAGGTTCTCAAGGTGCGCGGCCGGAAGCGCGGAATCGATGTGACAGTCGATACATGCACAATCGGCGAAGAGCGCAATATCGCTGATTACGATCTCTTCTTTATGGGCGGCGGCGCTGACAATGAGCAGGGGCTCATCTATAAGGACCTGCTTTCCAGAAGGGAACAGATTGAAGAAGCGATGAAAAGCGGAACCGCGTTCCTGCTGATCTGCGGCGGCTATCAGCTGTTCGGCAGATACTACCGCGATCAGGACGGCAACACGATTGACGGTCTCGGTTTCTTTGATTACTATACCGAAAGCTCCGACCGCGATCACCGCTGCATCGGCAATATCGCCCTTGAAATCACCATGGACGGCGATACGTTCCGTTCCGTCGGTTTTGAGAACCACGGCGGCCAGACGAAGAACGTGTCATCCCCGTTCGGAAAGGTGCTCAGCGGGCACGGAAACACCTTTAACGGCGGTTTTGAAGGCTATATGGACGATCAGGTCGTCGCTACCTATATGCACGGTCCGCTTCTTCCGAAAAACCCGAAAATCGCGGATCATATCATTCAGCGCGCGCTGAAAAAGCGCTATGGCAGTGTGGAACTCAAGGCACTGGATGATACACTGGAAAACAATGCCCGGGACATCATGCTCAAAAGGCTCGGTGTACTGTAATAAAACACATATGAAAAAGGAGAACCGCCGCGGTTCTCCTTTTATATCGGTCTTAATAGTTTTCCCACATGGTATCTGTCGCGGTGCGGATCGCCTTTGTGACAGAATCCACCAGCTCAGGATCCCATTTTTCTTTGTCCTGTCTCAGGAAGCTTGTATGGTCGATGCGGTTGTCGAAGACGCCGATCGGCAGGTGATAGGTTCTGCCGTTTGCCTGTACGGTGACGGTATGTTCCTTTTCGCTGTGTTCGATCAGATACTGCATATCATCGCATCCGTAATCGCCGAGCATGACATTCAGCGGAACGCCATGGAACAGGTTGGAACCCGGATCGTCCGGATTCGCTCTGTCGAAATTCTTGCGTCTGCTTTCTTCCGGTGTGACCCAGATGTAGAGAATAACGGCATTTTCCAGGATTTCCGGGCAGAACTGCGCGAAGGAATACTGATAGCCATAGGCACCTGTCAAAGGCATCTTCGATCCGTCAGGGCCGCCTCTTGCGCATTCGATGATAATCGTCTTGTCGGAAAGATCTTCGGTATACTGGGCATGCTTGTCATTGAGCATGGTTCTCGCTTCTTCTTCAAGTTTTTCAGCAACCTGCTTTCTGATTTCCGGATCGATCAGGCTGTTTCTCGGCGCAAGGCCGGCCGCCAGGGAAGCACGGTCCATGCGTTCCATCAGATATTCCGCAGCGCTTACCGGTTCCACTTTGTTGCGGTTGAGAAGGTCCTTGTAGTCTTCATTGAGCAGATGGCATAATGTGCCCCAGTCATTTGCGTCATAGAAAGGATCATCATCGGAAGAATAGTAGATTCTGTCTTTTCCCAAAGCCTGCAGTTCATTGTCGATTCTGCGCATCATATGAACATAGGGGAAGTCATCGAGCTGCAGATTGGCGCCGATATGGAATTCTTCCTCCAGACGCTTCGGCTCGATGTTGGCCATGAAGTTTCTCACTTCCGATTTTCCGCTGGCAGGCAGCGCGACCAGCAGGATTGTGTTGAATACTTTTGTCATAACTGTTCCTTCTTTTCTGTACAAATTACATGAATGTTGTTTACTTCCGCAAAGCGGATCACCTGGTGTTTCATGATGTAGGAAGCCAGGATATCAACCATTGCGGAAAGATCTTCCGATACGGTTTCAGCGTCGCGGATCATATCGAAATCGCCGCCTCCGGCCGCCCGGTAGTTGTTGACGCAGAGGGTGAATTCATCTTCCTCCCTGACATCTTTTCCTTCATACTGCAGGGAAACGATGCGTTCTCCGGGCGGCTTTGATACGTCGATTGTATACTCAGCGCCGTCCAGCATATCGTAATTGAAATGCTGGGGTGTGGGTTCATCATAAGCCGGATTGACGATGATCTTTCCGTCTCTGCATTCCCAGTATTCCGCACATTTTTCAAGATATGCCTTCAGATCCTTTCCGCTTACCTTTTTCACGGTGAGGGTATTGGGGAAGACATAGGTCGATACAATGTTGCGCATTGTGATCTTTGAATCAAATCCGGTTGCGCCGGAAAACAGGGCGGAAGCGGAAAGCTGTGCACCGGTGGCTTCCATCTGAACCTTGTTCAGGAAAGTGATCAGCTGCGATTTATGCAGTCTTGCGTCCGCTTCATCGGTTACCTTCAGATTGACTTCAGCAGTTCCGAGCGTCTGATCCAGCCATTTCTGGCAGGCATCTTCCTCTTCTCTGCAGAGTTCGAGGATTTCTTCATCCGCTTTTGTGACGGCAGGGATGATGGAAGCGTGAATGCCGTCGTCATCGATATCGATGCATGCGATTTCGCGTCCTCCCGCCGCTGTCTGGGTATATACCTTGCCGAACGCTTCCCCGCACAGGGAACGGTGCTGGTGGCCGGAGATCAGGATATCGATACCTTCGATTTCCGATAGCATCCGGTATCCTTCATTTTCCCCGGTGAGCATCTGGTTGGGATTGCCGGTCAGGAGGTCGCGTTCAAATCCGCCATGGTAAATGCAGACAACAGTATCCGCATCTTCATTTTCCTTAATCATCCTTGTGATGTCACGGGCTGTTTCAAAAGCGTCCTCAAAGCGGAAATTGACGATGTTTTCCGGTTTTTCCCAGAAGGGGATGTATTGGGTGGTGACAGCGAACAGGGCGATTTTCCTGCCCGCTTTTTCAATCATTGTATAAGGTGTATTCAGCCGGTAGCCTTTGTAGAAGACATTGGCGGAAATACATGGCGCTTCCAGATAGGATAGATGGGCAAAAAGCGCATCCTCGCCGTAATTGAAGTCATGATTGCCGAGATTGATAAAATCATATCCGGTTGCCTTCATGGCTTTTGTCATCGGTGAGATCTCTTTGGGATCATTGGCGTAATGATAGAAAGACAGCGGTGTACCCTCGAGGGTATCACCGTTGTCAATCAGGATGGTATTATCATCTTTCAGAGAGTCAATCAGCGTTTTCAGTACGGCTATGCCGCTGGAGCGGTAGGAATTGTCGCCGTAGAAATGCGGATAGACTGCGCCATGAACATCGGAAGTCGCCAGCAGCCTCACGCGGGCCATCAGCGATGACCTCTTGCCAGACGGTTTCTGATTCTGGTGGAAATATATTCGATAATCAGAACGAGGATGATCAGAGCCCATAAGAAGGAACCGACATTGGACCATCTTGAATAGGTGATCGACTGAACGAGCGGGGAACCGATACCGCCGGCACCGACGATACCGAGTGTTGTCGCATCTTTCAGGTTGATATCAAAACGGTAGATGGCTGTGGAGATGAAGCTCGCGCTTAACTGCGGCAGGATGCCGACACGGATCTTTTCGAAAGTGTTGCAGCCGGCAGCGTCAAGGGATTCGAGAATGCCTGTATCGAGGTCTTCAATCGCCGTGATGTACATTTTGGAGATCATACCGATCGAGCAGACCGACTGGGTAACAACACCGCAGAACGCACCCGGACCGGTGACACGGATCCATACCAGCGCCCATACCATGGAAGGGATGGTGCGGATCAGAAGGATCAGTGAGCGGAAGATATAGGCAATCCATTTGGGAACGATGTTGGTCGAAGCCAGGAAGCTGATCGGGATTGCAAGAATCGCGCCGAAGATTGTACCGAGAATCGCGATTGCGATGGTCTGCAGAATCAGATAGGGCACACCGGCATCCGTGAGGTTGAAGAGAAGTTCAAGATTGGGATGGGTGATACCGTGAATAATACCGGACGCGACGACCGAGCCCTGCTGGGCAATGCCGTTGTAGGTGATGGAATCGCTTCCCCACGCGACAACCGCCAGCAGTACAAGGAAGAGCACAATGCGCTTCCAGAGATTTTTCGGTTCAGCCTGCAGCTGTTCCATAACTGTCATATCGCTGTGCCTCCTTACATAATCTTCGACCGGATATGGTCGTTGACAAGATCGATTACAAGAACAACGGTGAAGAGAATCAGCAGAACCATACCGAGATCGTTATAGGCTCTTAAACCTGTTCTTTCACGGATCAGAACGCCTAAACCACCGGCGCCGACATAACCGAGAATCGAGGATGCACGGATATTGAGCTCAAAGCAGTAGAGGCAGTCGTCAATATAAGTCGGCAGAATCTGCGGCATGCAGGCAGTCCAGAAGGCCTGCAGTGTGGAAGCACCGAAGGAAATCATTGCTTCATAAGGTTTCATGTCAATGGTTTCGATGCTTTCATACAGCATTTTGGCGACAATACCGACGGTGAATACGGTGATGGCCAGGGTACCGGCAAATGTTCCGAGTCCGAATACCAGCGCGAGAACCGACGCATAGATCAGGGTCGGAACCGAACGCATGACGGAGAGGATAAAGCGGATCACCAGCATGGTCGGCTTGTTGTGGTTGATATTGCTGGAAGCGAAGATTGAAAGCGGCAGACCGATCGCACAGCCGGCGATGGTACCGATGATCGACATCTTTACTGTTTCAATCAGCGGTTTCACAATATTCGGGAAGTAACCGAAATTCGGGCGGAAGATCTGGCCGAGAATAACAGTCAGTTCCTTTGCGCGACGGATAATGACATTGAAATCAAATCCCGTCATCTTCAGGGAAATGATGATTACCGCGATCAGGCAGATCAGAATCAGCGGCATTCTGCTCCGCGGCCTGTCCACGCTGTTCCCGTTTTCCAGAACGATATGTTCAGGTTTGAACACACGGTCGAAAAGGGGAACCTTTTTCGTTTCTGCCCGGGGCATCAGGCCTCAGCCTCCGCCTCAGTTCTGATATCTGTGGACTTCGGAACAGCTTTTCCGTTATAAACCTGATCCAGGACATCCTGGGTGACCTGGGAAGCAGGACCGTCATAGACAATCTGTCCGGCTCTGACGCCGATGACTCTGGTGGCATATTTCAGAGCGAGGTCGACATGGTGGATGTTCAGGAGAATCGAAATGTTCATTTCCTTGTTGATTTTCGCAAAGTCGCTCATGACGATGTCAGCCATGATCGGGTCAAGGGAAGCGACCGGTTCATCGGCAAGTATAATCGAAGGGTTCTGTGCCAGTGTTCTTGCCAGCGCAACACGCTGCATCTGGCCGCCGGAAAGCTCATCGCAGCGGTGATATGCCTTGTTGAGAATATTCACCTTGTCGAGGGCTTCAAGCGCATGGATCTTCTGCTCTTTGGAATACACGCCGAAGAGAACTTTATACCAGGGCATATCCGGAACGTTGCTGGAAAGAACATTCTTGATGACGGATGCTCTGGAAACCAGGTTGAATGACTGGAAGATCATACCGATCTTGCGGCGGAATCTGCGCAGATCCTTGCCTTTGAGTGTCATGACATCCGTTCCGTCAACCAGCAGCTGGCCGTCCGTGATGTCAATCATGCGGTTAATGGTCCGGATCAGTGTGGATTTGCCGGCACCGGAAAGACCGATGATTGCGACGAATTCACCCTGTTCGATCTCAAGATTGACATGCTGGAGACCTTTTGTTCCGTTGGGATACGTTTTGCTTACATCTTTGAATTCAATCATTTTGAGTACTCCTTTTATACCTCTGTATTCAAGCCGGAAGGCTTATTTTCTTCTGCAAAAAAACAGAGCAGCCTTTATTCAAAGCCGCTCTGTCCGATTCACACAGTCAAAGATTATTTGACAACTTCGAGTGCTTCGCGGGCACCGTCGTAGTCAGCATCTGTAGCTGTAGCGTAGCCAGTGTGTGAGTAGATTGCGAAGATTTCCTTACCCTTGTCTGTTTCGGAAATTTCGATCAGTGATTCCTGCAGAGCTTTCTTGAAATCGTCATTGTAGATATCCGGATTTGCCTTTGTAACAGCAACTGTGTCGTTGTAGATACCTTCTGTAACGCCGATGACATTCAGTTCATCCCAGATGGAACCGCCTTCTGTACGGCCGAGACCCTGATGTCCTGTTTCATCCTGCTGGTCAGCCGGAAGATTCCAGGAGAATTCATAGTCGTTGCGTCCGTCCGCATAGCATACGATTACGTCAACCTGTTCAGCTGCAGCCTGCTGGAAAGCAGCCATGTAGCCGTCGAGTGTTGTGACGTTGGCAAGGTCTGTGATCTTCTTGCCGTATTTGTTCATGAGCCACATTGTCGGGTAGATATAACCGGCAGAGCTTGTTACGTTCATAACAGCCCAGTTTGCCTTGTTGAGATCATCCCAGGTCAGTTCTTCATTGTTGTTGACCTTTTCGGCAAGTTTCTTGCCGTATTCGGACGGTGTAGCGTAGATCAGAGCACGGTAGTACTTGACCTGAGGTCCGTCTTTCTTGGTCGCATTTGCTGTACCGTTCCAGTCAGCCGGGTTTTCGGAGTCATTGGAGAGACCGTTTCTTGTGGCTGTCAGGATAACTTCTGTTTCACCGGAATACAGAGCATAAGTTCCGCCGGGGAGCCATGCGACATCGATGGAACCTGCGGAGAGGGATTCACCGGCTGCCTCGTAGGAGTCGCTGACTGTGATGTCAACGTTGCCGATTGTGTATCCGCGCTTAGCCATTGCGTCAATGACCAGCTGTCCGAGTTCAGATGTACCGGCGATGATTTCGCCCGGGTCTCTGGAAGGGACAAACTGGAAACGAAGTGTGTCGATGGATTTGGAAGCTTCTGAAGAATCAGACTGAGCTCCGCCTGAGCTGCATCCTGCCAGCATAGCAGCCGCAAGCAGACCTGCACAGAGTTTTCTTGTGTTCATTTCTTTCCTCCTGCTTTTGAACAGGGGTATTATACATGTTTGGTAGGTCAACTTCCTCAAAAATAACCGTGATTTTCTGCTGAAAATGCCATTTGCAGGAGGAGCGCGGTTTATTTACATGTAAAGTTTTCTGAAACAATTTTCAATTATTGCTGAGATACGAAGGGTTGAGCGACACAGCGCAGATTTCAGCGATTCTGCAGATGATTTCTGCCGCATGTTCATCATCATCCGTATCATTGCACAAAACACACAGCACAAAATCCGTATCCGGACCGCTGACAATGGCGGCGTCGTTTTCAATGCCTGCAAGCTCACCGCTTTTTGAGGCGAATGAAAAGCCTTCCGGCAGACCGGAACCGATTTTATAGGTGATCTGCTGTTCATCCAGCAGCTGATAAATCCGTTCGCTGGCTTCCTTGCTGACATAGGTTCCGCGGTAAATCTCTTCCATGACTCTTCCGGTTTCCGCAGCGGTTGTCAGATTGTCTGCGTCATCATCATAGATGCTTTCCGTACCGATATCCCGTCCGGAATTCACAAAGCCATGCCGGCGGGCAAAATCCGTGACCGACAGCAGGCCGGTTTCATAATCGCCGCTGCCGATCCATGTTTCAAGGTTATACCATGCGTCATTGTCACTCCATGACAGCATGGCCTGCAGATCATAGGCGGACTGCCATGTCTCTTCAATTTCGCCGTTCATGACCGCTTCAAAATATCTTCCAGCTGTAAACAGCTTGATGAGACTTGCGGCGCTCATCTGAACATCATTGATGACAAATGTATCCGAAGAAGAAAGGTCTTTGACATAAACAGACCATATGCCTGTTTCATTCTGAATGATTTCTTCAATCTGCTTTTTCAATGAATTCTCTTCGGCTTCCGGTGCTTCGGAAGCTTCCGGCACTTCTGTTTCTTCGGCAGTACTGTCCTGGGTTATCACCGGTGCAGGTGCAGCGCTGCTGTCAGAGTGACCGTCAGGAAGCAGGGCAGGGGCAATCAGAAAAGCTGCAACAGCGCATACAAGCAATGTCAAAAGGGCAGAGATTCTGAAAAGAATCCGCTGTTTCGGTCTTTCATCTTCATATTCTTCCGGATGGACTTCAATATACCGGTGATAGACAGGCTCGCTCTGCTGCTGTGCCATCAGACTGTCATCATCGGTTTCCTGCAGTGCCGAGCGGATCAGTTCATCAAGATTCCGTTCCTGTTCGATCTTCTTTTCGGTCTTGTCTGAAGCGTCGTCTGTCGCTGTCCTGATGAGATCGGTCAGGGAGAGATCGTTAGGATCACGGCGGGAAGGGACCTGTTTTTTCTTTTCTGCCATAGAGTTCCTGCTTTGTTACATTACGGCGGTCATTCTAGCATGTAAATATGAATTCTGCGTGAAAATATGGATAAAAAAAGAAGCACACGTTTCCGTGCGCTTCCTGAATGGAATTATTCCTTGGCTTCTGCTTCTTCTGTTTCAGCCGGTGCTTCGGATGCGGCAGGTGTTTCTTCATCTGCCGGCATGTTCTGAACCAGGTTGTCCGGATAATCCGCAGCGACTGCGTCATAGATGACTTTGTCGTAGATGTGGAATCCGTACTTCTTGAACCAGTAGGTTGTGGAATCGTTTGTGATGTTGGTGATGGAGGAGAGCTTCTCGATCGCTTCATCACGGTAGTTTTCAACATCGCTGTCATCAACCTTCAGAACAACATAGGAAGAAGAATCGCTTGCAGGAACCATTGTCCAGCCGTCTTCCGGCTTGGCGGAATTCATGACTGTTCTGACAGTGCTGTCGATGTCAGTGGATTCAATCGTGTAGATTTCGCTTGTGCCTGTGCTTGTGGAGTTGTGATCCTTGGCTGCTGTTGCAGGATCCTTGGATCCGTCCTTCAGTTCGCTTAATGCGGCATTGGCGTCGTCTTCGCTTGTGAAGGTGAGGACGGTTGCCTTGATCGGACCGTACATGGAGACAACTTTCGCGAAGTTTTCTTCGATATATTTGCCGGTCAGCTTTTCAGCCTGCAGGGAAGGGATCAGATAATCATTCAGATATTCCTCATCGTTCATTCCCATCTGTTCGAGATATGTTGTGAATGTATCGCCGTAATATGTTTTGTAGCTGTCCAGAGTGCTCTTCGCCTGTTCCTTCATTTCATCGGTAACTTCGATTTCCTCGCGGGAGATTACCTTGTTCGCATTTGTGATTGCGGTAACTGCGCCGGAGCTGCTCTTGAGCATTGTGTAGACATCGCCTTTGGTAACGCTCTTGGAGCCGACGGAGAACAGTGTCTCAGAACTGCCGGGGAGCTTTGCGACTGCGTCCGTGCAGCCTGTCAGGGTGCACAGGGCGAGAACGGAAATGACTGCCTTTAACTTTTTCATATTGCTGTGACCTCCTTATTCTCCGCCTTCTTCAGAAGCTTCATCGCCTTCCGGTTCAGCTGTTTCTTCGGGAGCGGAAGTCGCTTCCGGTTCAGCTGTTGTTTCCGGTGCCGCGGTTGCTTCGGGTTCTTCTGCAGATTCATCGATGATGCCGAGCGCATCCTTGATTGTCTTTTCAAGATCCGCGTTGTCCTTGAAGTCCATGCCGAGTTCCTGTGCCTTTGCCCAGATCGCATTGCTGGAGAGGGTTGTGTCATAGGATTCAACCAGGGAGAGGTAAGGATCTGTTTCCTGGTTGTTGGCTTCGAGTGTCTCGATTGTGGCTGCTGTGCACATGATGCGGAAGTAGCCGAAGGATTCGGAACGTACCCAGTCGCTTGTTTCGCCTTCCTTCAGTGCCAGAGCAGCTTCCAGGAATGCGGAGTCGAGTGAGGATGCGTTCTTGTCGATTACACCGAGGACGCCGCCGCTGGGTGCGGTGGAATCATCTTCGGAATGAGCGATCGCAGCGTCTGCGAATGTGCCGCTTGCCAGAGCGTCATCAACCGCCTTCATTCTTGCGGCCTCATCTTCCGTCGGTGTTTCGGTGATGTTTGCGGAATCTTCAAACTTGACCAGGATGTAGGAGATCTGACGGATTCTCAGATCGTCGAAGTTTGCCTTGGCGTAGTCTGCCGAGACGCGGTCAATCTTCTGCATGGTGATCAGGTATTCTTCCAGATCGGTGTAGCCTGTTTCAGCCAGGGCTGCGTCGAGATAGCTCTGATAGCCGCTGCCGTAGGAATTCTGGAAGTTTGCGATGACCTGCTTTGCCTGTGCGGCTGCCGTGTCCTTGATTTCGTTGGTTGTTTCGATGCCGGCGTCAGCGACTGCTCTCTGGAACAGAGTTGTAACAGCGTTGGGGCCGTCTGTTTTGTAAAGCTCATCATAGAAGGCGGAAGCGGTGGTGTCTTCACCGTTGATTTCATAAATCACATCTTCGCCGTTCACGCTCTTTCCTTTGAGCTTTCCTTTGTTCGTGTCGTAAATATAGAAGATGCTGATGCCTGCGAAAATCAGGGCGACCAGCAGCACGAACCAGTTCTTTTTTAAGATATTGCCCATATTCCCTCCTAAAAAAACGCATCCTCAATTATAGGATACGTCTTTTTATTTTGCAATTTCTGTGTTTCTGAATATTGTCTGAACATGCAAAAAGGATAGCTTACCTCTCGGTATAGATGGCATCTTCCGCACGAAGCAGGGTAAAACGGCCGTGTCTCAGTCCGCATGTGCCGGTCAGATAATCGCCGAGTTCGCGGATTGAAAGGCTGCTGGAGCCTTCATAGATGCGGCTGCTTCTTCTGGACCAGACACCGACACGGGAAAGCTCGCTGACGGGAATCAGCGCAATATCCATATCTTCGTCGAAGGTTAAATAATAATGATGCTGATCTGTCTTTTTCATAATGGCTGCCTAAGCATATTTTATCATAGAGATAGCTTATAAATAAGGTTGAGATAGTATTTTCACACCTTCTTTGACAATGATGGTATAATCCATCGGGAACGGAAGGTGAGTGAAGTGAAAACATTGGAAATTAGAAACCTCCACGTGAGTGTGGAAGATAAAGAAATACTGAAAGGCGTGGACCTGACTGTCAATGAAAATGAAGTCCATGCCCTGATGGGCCCCAACGGCAACGGCAAGAGCACGCTGCTTGCGGCCATTATGGGAAATCCCAAATACACCGTAACGGAAGGCTCGATCATCTATGACGGCAAGGACATTCTTTCGATGCCGGTCAATGAGAGATCGGTTGCCGGTCTGTTTCTGGCTATGCAGTATCCCCAGGAAATCCCCGGTGTCACCAACAGCGATTTCCTGAGAGCCGCAATGAATGTCAGAAGCGAACAGCCGGTCAGCCTGTTCCGCTTTATCAAAGCGATGGAATCCACAATCAGCGAATTGCAGATGAAAGAGGATCTTGCCCACAGATTCTTAAATGAAGGATTCTCCGGCGGTGAAAAGAAGCGCAATGAGATCGTTCAGATGAAGATGCTGAAACCGTCTCTTTCCATGCTTGATGAAATCGACTCGGGTCTTGATGTCGACGCGATCCGCATTGTCGGCGACGCGATCAATTCATTAAGAAAGGAAAACGGCATGTCGATCATCGTCGTTTCCCATTATGAAAGATTCCTCGAACTGATTGAACCGCAGTTCACACATGTCCTGGTTGACGGCAGAATCGTTGCCAGCGGCGGTCCGGAACTTGCAGTGAAGATCGACTCCGAAGGCTATGACTGGCTTTATAAGGAATATGATGTCGTTCCTGCTGCCGAAGCAGAGGCGAATGCGCGCAAAGTTACATCCATCGGCACATGCGCAGTCCGCGAATCCGTGAAAGGCGCATCGAAATGACACCGCTTCGTCTCAACACGGATATCGCGCTGAGTGAAGGCTACAGTGAGTACGAAATCGATTCCGACCGGAATCTCGAACTCACATTCCGCGCTTCGGGAAAATGCGATGTCTTTGTCCGGATCAGACGTGCCGATCATATCCGGATCCGCTCCTTCATTGAAGAAGGCGCAGAAGTCTCCATTCTTTTCTGGAACATTTCCGAAAAGGACGCGCAGATTGATGAAAGCCATGAAGTCATGAAGGACGCAAAGCTCACCATTGCCTATGGCGAATGCAACAGTGCTTCCACAAAGCGCAGTACCTATACCGCTTTAAGAGGGACAAACGCGTCCGCTCTTGTATCAAGCGCGTCGCTTGTACAGTCGAAAAAAGACTATTCCATGAATGTGGTCAATTTCGCGCCGCATACCCATGGTGAAATCCGCAATTACGCGGTTGTTCTGAAAACCGGCGTCCTGATGATTGACGCGATCGGAAAGATCGTCAACGGCGCAAGGAAATCGGAAAGCCACCAGACATCCCGTGCCCTCAGCTTTGAGGACGGACAGAAATCCACAATCCTTCCCGAACTGCTCATTGATGAAAATGACGTTCAGGCAAGCCATGCTATGAGCATCGGCAGAATGGATGAGGATCAGCTGTACTACATGATGTCAAGAGGCCTCTCCGTTGAACAGTGCACTTCGCTTGTCTCTGCCGGCTACCTCATGCCGATCACGGAAGTGATTGACAACGAAGAGCTCCGTGAGACACTGCGCAGCGAAATGGAAAGGAAAATCGGTGAATTATGTTAGATGTAGAGAAACTCAGACAGGATTTTCCGATGCTGGTGAATCAGCCGGATCTGATCTATTTCGACAACGGCGCGACAACCCTCAAGCCGAAGTGCGTGATTGATGCTGTCACGGATTTCTATACATCCCATACATCGAATGTCCACCGCGGCGATTACGCGATTGCCGCGACCAATGACCGTCTGTATGACGGAACCAGAAAGATCTTCGCAAAGCTGATTAATTGCGAACCGAATGAAATCGCATTCCTGCACAATGTCACAGCCTGCCTCAACCAGGCAGCCTATGGCCTTGGAAAGATGTTAAAGGAAGGGGATACGGTTCTTCTTACAAAAGCGGAACACGCAAGCAATCTGCTTCCCTGGTTTGAACTCGCAAAAGAGAAGAACCTGAAGATTGAATATATCGAAACCGACAGACAGGCAAACATTTCTGTGGAAAGCTTCCGCAGAGCCATGCATGAAGGCGTTAAGGTTGTTTCCATTGCCCATGTCACAAATGTGCTCGGTTCGATCCAGCCGGTAAAGGAAATCACAGAGATTGCCCATTCCTATGGTGCTTATGTTGTGATTGACGGCGCCCAGTCGGTTCCCCATATGAAAGTGGATGTCAAAGACATCGGCTGCGATCTTTACGGTTTCAGCGCCCACAAGATGTGCGGTCCGGGCGGAGTCGGCATTCTCTATGGAAAGCATGAACTTCTGGAAAAGATGGAACCGCTGTACAGAGGCGGCGATATGAATGCCCGTTTCTCTTCCGATCAGACCGTGCTTCTGAAAAACGCGCCGGTCCGCTTTGAAGCGGGAACACCGGACATTGAAGGCGTCATCGCGGCCGGAAAAGCGGCTGAATATCTCATGGAAATCGGTCTTGATGAAATCCATGAATATGAAAAGGAGCTCCGCGCATACCTTCTTGAAGGCATGCAGAAGCTGGACAACATTGAAATTCTCAACCCCGATAACGAATACGGTCCGGTCGCGTTCAACGCGAAAGGCGTATTTGCCCAGGACGCGGCAGGGTATCTTGCGTCGAAAAACATTGCGGTGCGCTCGGGCAACCACTGCGCAAAGATCCTGCATGAGATCATCGGCACGGATCAGTCCATAAGGGCATCGCTTTACTTTTACAACACAAAAGAAGAAGCGGACAGGTTTGTACAGGCGGCTTCTGAAATCAGCCTGGAAAACGCGGTCGGCATCTTCTTCTAGAGGAGGGTATGATGGCAAATAGTTTATTGAATGATCCGGAAATTCTCCGCGAACTGATTATGGATCATTACCAGTATCCGCATAATCACCAGCTGACGGAAGATAAATCCTATGCGTCCGTGCATATGGCATCCGACAGCTGCATTGACGATATCACCGTGCAGTCTCTGATCAGGGACGGAAAGATTCAGGATATCCGCTTTGACGGCGTTGCGTGCACCATTTCCACCGCGAGCACTTCGATGATGACCGATCTGCTCAAAGGAAAAAGCGTCGAGGAGGCCAACGGCATTATCGACAATTACTTCTCCATGATCGATGCCGGCGAATATGATCCGGATGTACTGGAGGAAGCGGTCGCAATGAAGAATGTCTACAAGCAGGCCAACCGGATCAAATGCGCAACAATCGGCTGGAAGGCAATGCGGCAGATGATCGATGAAAGCGAGAAGGAATCATGAGTGAAGCAAACAGAAACAACGAAGCGATCTATTCTCAGGATGACTACAAATACGGCTTTCATGACGATGTCGTTTCGATCATCGATACCGGAAAAGGTCTGAATGAAGATATTGTCAGACAGATTTCCGCCTATAAAAGCGAACCGGAATGGATGACGGAGTTCCGTGTCAAGGCATACCATGCGTTTGATTCCATGGACATGCCGACATGGGGACCGGATCTTTCCGAAATCGATTTCCAGGATTTCACCTATTACAAGAAGGTTTCCCAGGATGCCGAAAAGAGCTGGGATGATGTTCCGGAAGAAGTCAAGAACACATTTGAAAAGCTCGGTATCCCGGAAGCGGAACGCAAATATCTTGCCGGTGTCACAACCCAGTATGAATCCGAAGCTGTCTATCACAACATGCTTGATGAAGTGCAGTCCAAGGGTGTCATCTTCCTTGACATCGACAGCGCGCTGAAGGAATATCCGGATCTGTTTAAAAAATATTTCGGAACAATCGTTCCGGTGACCGACAACAAGCTTGCGGCTCTCAACAGTGCAGTCTGGTCGGGCGGTTCCTTCATTTATGTGCCGAAAGGCGTAAAGCTGGAAAAGCCGCTGCAGTCCTATTTCCGTATCAATTCGGAATCGATGGGACAGTTTGAACGTTCGATCATCATCGTCGATGACGGCGCGGAATGTTCCTATGTCGAAGGCTGCACAGCGCCGCAATATTCCAAGGACTCCATGCATGCGGCAGTTGTCGAAGTCTTTGTCGGCAAAGGCGCAAAGTGCCGCTATTCATCCGTTCAGAACTGGTCCAACAACATCCTGAACCTTGTCACAAAGAGGGCAAAGGTTGATGAACACGGAACCATGGAGTGGATTGACGGAAATATCGGCTCCCGCATCTCGATGAAATACCCGGCCTGCATTCTGGCCGGCGAATATGCCCACGGCATGTGCATTTCCATCGCCGTCGGTTCAAAAGGACAGTTCCAGGATACCGGTGCCAAGATGATTCATCTTGCGCCGCACACATCCTCCTCGATCATTTCCAAATCCGTTTCCAGAAACGGCGGCGTCACCAACTTCCGCGACTGGATCCGTTTCGGAAAGAAGGCGGACTATTCCAAGACAAAGATCGAATGCGATACGCTGATTCTCGATCCTATTTCTTCCAGTGACACCATTCCTCTGAACATTTCGGAAAACGCGACTTCCACGATGGAACATGAAGCCAAGGTTTCCAAGATTTCCGAAGATGAGCTCTTCTATCTCATGAGCAGAGGACTCACGGAAGCACAGGCAACCGAAATGATCATCATGGGATTCCTCGAACCGTTTACCAGGGAGCTGCCGATGGAGTATGCGGTTGAACTCAACCAGCTGCTCAAGATCGACATGTCGGATTCCATTGGATAAGAAAAGCGCAAGAAAATACGGCCTTGCCCGAAGGGCAGCCATCCCTTTGGATCTCAGGGCTGAAAAGGACCGGGCAATTCAAAAGGAAATCATTTCCATGATTGAACCGGTTCAGACAGTCGGATGCTATGTATCGATGAAGGATGAAGTCAATACATGGGGGATCCTGCAGGATTGCCTGGATAAAGGAATAACCGTCGCGGTGCCGAAAGTCACCGGAAACACGCTTGTCTTTCACCGGATCCGCAGCTTCGATGATCTGAAGGAAGGGACATTCGGCGTCAGAGAACCGTACAGGGATGATCCGGTTGAACCGGAAGACATTGATTTCATGATCGTTCCGCTTTCCTGCTTTGATGAAAAAGGCAACCGTACCGGATACGGAAAAGGCTATTATGATTCCATTCTGAAGCGCTGTCCGTATAAAGCCGGCATTGCCTACAGCGAGCAGAAAACGGATCAGATCGATGCAGATCCATGGGATATTCCTCTTGATACAGTCATTTACAGATAAATAAATCAATTTCTCCGCAGAAAATAAAAAAATTCTGCGGAGATTTAATTTTTGGACGCAATAAACGGTATAGAGGCCGCTCAGAAATGAGAGACCTGCTGCCATCACTTCGTATTTCTCAGAACAAAGCTGCTTCAGGCAGCAGAACCAAACACCCTAATGGAGGCAAATCAATGAAAAGAATTTCTAACAGTAAACAATTTTGTGGATAACAAGTACGATAAATACTAGCGTTTCCGC
>CAMVGT010000006.1 GCA_947167125.1 uncultured Erysipelotrichaceae bacterium | reverse complement strand
CCTGCTTACAAGCCTCGCCTATAGTTCATCAGAACTTAGGCGGGGTGATTGACAAATTCACCTCCCGCAGTGAATGTACGACGTTGTCGGTAATCTTCTTTAATCTTTCATAGGACTGATGGCCGCATGAGACAAGAATGCAGTTATCAATGCCGAGAGCTTTAGCGGTATCAAGATCATGATCAGTATCGCCGATATAAAGACATTCTTCCGGATTGACATCGGACTGTTCCATCCACCTCTGCGCCATCTTTGTCTTGGAAGTGGCAAGCATGTTATCCATGCCGAGAATCTCATCAAAACAGGAATCAATCCCAAGCTTCCTGCACTGATCATCCAGTGCTTCCTGACGGGAAGCGGAAAGAATGACATTGCGGTATCCCTTCTTTAAGGATTCGCTGATCAGTTCTTCAAAGCCGTCAACCAGTGTGCATGTATCAAAACCGGCGTCATACATCTGATTGAATTCAACCGAGATCTCATCATAGCTTTCATCTTCAAATGTATAGCCGAGCTTGTAATAATATTCGATCACAGGAAATCCGAACATCTCCTTATACTCTTCGGGTGTATAGCCGCTCTTCATTCCTCTTTTTGCGAGCATTTCGTTTTCAATGCCAAGGCAGAGATCCAGATCATCCAGAATCGTGCCGTTAAAATCCCATATCACTGTTTTCATGAACAAGATTATAGCAGAAAGCTGATCCTGCAAAAGCCATAATAAAACCGGAATGATTCAATCAATTCCGGTTTCGGGGAGTTTTTGCTTATTCAGCCGGTGTAAGGCTTTCCTTTGTCAGAAATCTGGAGTCAAAGCTTCTGGGAACGGCATCGCATGTTTCCTGATACCATTCCAGCATCTTCAGCTTCAGCTCAAGGATGATTGATTTATATTCGTCACAGTCAATGCGGTTGATCATTTCACGGGGATCCTTTTCAAGATCATAGAATTCATCCCCGCCGCCCATGCGGAGAATGTATTTGTATCTGCCGTCAGTAATCATTGTGCCTTTTGCATGTGCTCTGTCATCTGCTTCGGCATTCATTTTAGCCCAGTAATCGCTTGTCTTTGCAGGACCTGCATCGCCGTATTTATGATATTCATCCGCCTGCTTTTCACAGGGTCTTCTGCCGCCTTCCGAGAAAGCATAGCTGCGTACTTTCGCATCTGTATTTTCAATGACAGGTCTCAGGCTGATGCCGAACTGATCATGGGTCGGCGAAACGCCGGCATAATCCATGACAGTGGCATAGAAGTCCACCAGTTCAGCCAGTGACTGTGTTCTGCCTGGCATAACCTTTTCCCCTTTGGGAGGCTTGATGAGCAGCGGCACCTTTGTCAGGATATCTTCAAAGCAGTTCTGCGCCTTTTCAGGAAGACCGAAATCACCGGCAAAATCACCGTGGTCGGAAAGGAAGACAATCATTGAGTCATCATAAATGCCTGCTTCTTTCAGGGCATCCACAATCATGCCGAACATGTCATCGACATAGGAGCACTGGGCAAGATAGACTCTCTGCACCTCTTTCCACTGTTCTTCCGTAAATGCACCGAGATCTGCGAATTCACGCAGTTTGCGGATCATTTCCGATTTGCCCTGTGTATCTTTGAAATGAACCCTTTCTTTAATCAGTTCCGGATTGATGCGGTCATAATGTTCCTGATCGGTCACATACGGCACATGGGGATTCATCCAGCCGATAAACAGGCAGAGCGGATCATCGGAGGGCTTCTGTCTGCGGATTCTTTCGCAGGCAGCCATCGTATCATTGATATCTGTTTTCACTTCATCAATGACACCGATGTAGTGGGAATACGGGAAACCTTCGATGATTTCATGCTTACCTGCAATCAAAGGTCTTTCGGGGATATTGATTTCATCGAACTGGGTTGCCATCAGACCCGGCACATTGCCGGCAATGAAATCATTTCTTGTGTTCATCCAGACTTTGTATCCGGCGCTTCTTAATTCAGCGAAAAGCGTATCGCTTCCCTCATGCATGAGGTAGTGCATGGTCCGGTAGCCGTGAACATGCGGATAGCGCCCGGTCAGAAATGAACATCTTGAAGGAACGCAGACCGGATTCTGGCAATATGCGTTTTCAAATGAAACAGCATCAGTTTCAGTGAATGAATCAAGTCTGGGTGTGCTGGCTGCCGGATTTCCCATGTGGCCCATGGTGTTCCAGCGCATTTCATCAGGATTGATGATAATAATATTCGGCCGTTTTGTCATAGCGGTTCTGCCTTTCTCATTGTTTTGATTTTCTGATTGATTCTTTTGAATTATACAGTATGCGGTCGATTTAAGGAAAAGGACAGCCTCTTCAGCGCGACCCTTCCGGAAAAAATGCGAAGAGTATGTCGTCCTGCCCCGGATTTCCCGTGACATCAGTATTTCCTCTCTTTATGACCAGGCTGTCTTCATCGGGATTCTGATGAACAGAATCACAGCTTTATTAAGCAGATAAAAAGAATATCCGCTGATCTCATCATCCAGGATTGATCTGCGGATATTCTCTTTTTATTTTCAGATGACAGCTTTTTTTGTCTTTTCAATCCAGAGGGATACAGACGCGTCGGACGGCATACGCCAGTCGCCTCTTGGCGAAAGCGTGACGGAACCGACCTTTGGTCCGTCGGGCAGACAGCTGCGCTTGAACTGCTGGTGGAAGAAACGGTTATAGAAGCGGATCAGTGCCTGTCTGACTGTTTCCGGATCCACTTCGCTGTAAGCCGCGCAGGCAAGAGCGAGGATCTTATCCGGTTCAAAGCCGAAACGCATGACATAGAACAGGAAGAAATCATTGAGATCGTATTTGCCGATCTTGTCTTCTGTCTTCTGGGCAATCTGTCCGTCTTTGTTCGGTGTCAGTTCCGGGGAAATCGGGGTATCCACGATACTGAGCAGTACATCCTTCAGTTTTTCATCGCCGCATGTATATGCATAGGTGCGGCAGATATACTGAACCAGTGTTTTGGGAACCGATGCGTTGACGCCGTACATCGACATATGGTCGCCATTGTATGTGCACCAGCCCAATGCAAGTTCTGAAAGATCGCCGGTACCGACTACCAGTCCGTTTTCAAGATTGGCGGCATCCATCAGAATATATGTTCTCATTCTGGCCTGGGCGTTTTCATAGGTCACATCCCCTTCGCCCTGGTATTCGCCGCTGTGGCCGATATCGGCAAGATGGGAAGCGACGCCCTTGCCGATCGGGACTTCGCGGATTTCCACGCCGAGGGCTCTCATCAGGCCCAGTGCATTGTTGTATGTCAGAGATGTTGTGTTGCCTTCATTGGGCATGGTATAGCCGATCACACGGATATCGGGAACCAGCTTTTTGGCTTCATGGCAGACAATGAGTGCAAGCGTGCTGTCAAGACCGCCGGAGATTCCGATCACAAGCGTTCTGATTCCTGTTGCCCTGACTCTTGTCGCAAGGCCGTTTGCCTGGATCTGCAGGATTTTGCGGCATCTTCTGCCTCTTTCATCATCATCCGCCGGCACAAACGGATTGCGGGGAATGAAATAGTTTTCTTTCAGGAAGAGTTCCTTCAGCTGCTTCGATGTGATTTCTTCGCATCCTGCAGCTTTGCAGGAAACCGGAATTCTTCTGTATGTTTCTTCATCATCCGTCACAAATGTATTCTGGTGCATGCGGTTGTACATGCATTTTTCAAGATCCAGAAGCGCTGTTTCGGTATGGCTCATTTCCGGGAAGATGGAATCATTGAGAATGGTTCCGTTTTCCGCGATGAGGGTATGTCCGCCGAAGACAAGATCGGTTGAGGATTCGCACATGCCGGCGGATACATATACATATTCGCAATAGCAGGAAGCGGATTTGGAAGAAACCATGGTTCTTCGATAATCCTGCTTGCCGATGACTTCATCGGAAGCTGACGGGTTGACGATGATATTCGCTCCGGCAAGGCATGCATGTGTGCCCGGTGTATCCGGAACCCAGAGATCTTCGCAGATTTCAGCGCCGATGACTGCACCAGAAACAGCATCCTCAAACAGAAGATCCCATCCGAAAGGAATTTCATGAGCTCCGATTGTCACGGTCTGATTCCTGATTTTTCTTCCGGAAGTGAACCAGCGGCTTTCATAGAATTCGCTGTAGGTCGGAATATGGATTTTGGGAATGATTCCTTTGATCTTTCCGTCTGAAACAGCTGCAGCGCAGTTGTAAAGCTCATTGCGCCATCTGAGCGGAATGCCGACGATGACCGTATTACCGGTTTTCTCTGTATTCTCTGCGATTCTCTGAAGCTGAACAAGCGCTTCATCAAGAAGTGTTTTCTGATTGAAGAGGTCAGCGCATGTATAGCCGGTTACGCAGAGCTCAGGAAATACAATCAGACCGCAGTCTTCATGTTCATTCATCAGGCGGATGATTTCATCCGTATTGAAGACAGGATCGGCCGGTTTCATGACAGGAACGCAGGCCGCTGTCTTGATCAGTGTGTTTTTCATTTCATTCTTCCTATGCGCAGATGTAATCCCTTAAACCGTCGAGTTCTTCCGGAATCAGATCCGCGATTTCATTGAGATTGTTCACCGCCTCAAGATACAGCTTTCTTACCTGGGTGGAAGAGACGCTTCGGAAATCGGACGGTGTATGAATGATGGTGACATAGGGAATCAGCTTCTGAAGATACGGATCGTTTTTCATCATCGCTTCGCAGTCATCTTCATAGCGCTCCATGCAGTAGATGCCGAATTCATGGGCGATATCATCAACGTGCTGCCAGACGGTTTCCAGTTCCGCCAGCTTGTCAGAGCCAAACAGCAGTGAACATTCACAGCCCATTTCCCTTAAATGGCATAACGTGAAATAGGTTCTCGGCTGTTCTTTGGACAGCAGCTCATAATCGCTGACTTCCATCCAGTCTCTTGAGTCGGCAATCTTTCTCAGCATCGCAAGGCGCTCTTCATCTTTAAAGGCAAAATCCTTCTTCTGATCATCCTGGATATAGCGCATCTTGGAAGGCACAAAGATCACCTTTTCAAACCCGGCTTCCTTTCTTGAGAAATCTGCCAGTTCAATATGCGCTTTTGTCGGAGGATTGAAGGCGCCGCCGTAGACGAGTGCTCTCAAATTCTGCCTCCATGGAGTTTTTCATACATCTTGGAACGCAGATCAGCGACTTTGATTGTCAGGTCGACATAGTGCTGATGGGGCATTTCCGGACGCAGTTCGGATTCCCATACACGGTTTTCAATCTGATCGCGGATGTAGTCCTTCTTTGTTTCGATATCAGGAAGCTCAATTGCCAGTTCGCCGTTCAGCAGATGCGGCACAAGGAGCTTTTCAATGTGATATGCATGAACAACTCTTCTTGCATGATATGCGTCCGGATCGAGGTTGATGACTTCGATGTCATCGCCGTCATGGAATTCTTCTTCATCCAGGGCAATGATATCGCACTGTCCCTTTCCTTCTTCATCAAACAGTCTCCATGCCATCAGCTTGCCCGGGATGATTGCTTTGGAAACAGAATCGGAACATTTCATCTTCGGAGTATAGGTGCCGTCCGCTTCTTTGACAGCGACCAGTTTATAAACACCGCCGAATACCGGATCGGAAGCGCTGGTGATCAGGTTTTCGCCGACGCCATAGGAATCGAAGTGTGCACCTTCATAGATTTCCATATTGATCATCTTCTTTTCATCCAGCGAGTTGGAAGCGACCAGCTTGATATACGGCTTGCCTGCCTTATCCAATGCTTTTCTGAGTCTCTTGTAGCCTCTTGCAAGGTCACCGGAATCGATTCTTGCGCTCTTGACTCTGCGGTTGGGGTTGTCCGGATATTTTTCTGCCAGATAATCATCGATCTTGATCAGGTTGGGCAGACCGCTTTCAAAGATGCTGTAGGTATCCAGCAATAAGGAAACATTGTCGGGATAGATATCGGCATATGCCTTGAATGCATCATATTCAGTCGGGAAGAATTCAATGAAGCTGTGGGCGATTGTACCTACCGCCTTGACGCTGGAACCGTATCTCATTTCCGCAAGGCAGTTGGCAGTGCCGATGCAGCCGCCGAGAATCGCGGCATATGCGCCGTCATTGCCGGCGGATTCGCCCTGTGCTCTTCTGGTGCCGAATTCCATGACATTGCGGGGTCTGTGGATGTTGAGACCGGTGATTCTGGTTGCCTTTGTGGCAATCAGGGAATGGAAGTTGATGGTCTGCAGCAGATAGGTTTCAATCAGGATCGCGCCGACCATATCGCATTCAACACGGATCATCGGAACCTGCGGATAGGCAACGGTTCCTTCCTTCATCATGTATACATCGCCCTTCCATTTGTAGGTGCGCAGGTATTCGCAGAATGCTTCGCTCATGCCTTTATAACGGAGCCATTTCACATCCCTGTCGGTGAAATGATAATTCTGCAGGAAGCGGACAAGCTTTCTCTGGCCGCAGCTGATCGAATAGCCGAGGTCGTCCGGATTCTTGCGGAAGAACATATCGAATACCATGACGGTATCCTTGAAGCCCTTTTCAAACAGGGCGTTGGCCATAGTGAATTCATAGAAGTCGGTCACCATTGCCGGGTTGTCATAATCTTCATCGGGAAGATACGGTTCCACTCTGATTTCGCTCATAATCGTTTTTCTCCTTATCTGATTTCAATCTGGCATGATGCCATAACTTCAAGTGCTGCTTTGTGTTTTTCCGGTGTGACGCCTGCGCATGCCTTTTCATAAACATATAACGGTGTTTCCATTAATGCTGCCTTGACAAGCATGGCATTGGAAATCACACAGATATCGGTACATAAACCGCAGAAGGTCACTGTTTCCGGCTGTTCCTTTTTCAGCAGTTCAGCAAGCTCTTCACTGCCGAAGGTCGGCTTTTCGATGATCATTGCATTTCTTTCTTCCAATGCCTTCTTTACTTTTTCATTGATCTGCCATCCGATTGTGCCTTTGATGCAGTGTTCGACCGGAAGATGCTTTCCTTCAAATGTATCCAGATAGTTTTCCGGATGGGTGTCCATGGTTGCGATCACGGTATCAAATTCTTCATTGCGGATCAGATCACAGACCGGTTCAATGGTTTTTAATGCTTCGGCTGTTCCTAAGGACATGTCGATGAAATCATTCTGCATGTCCACAACAATCAGTACGTTTTTCACAGATTTTCCTCCATATAGCTGTACAGCGGATTGAAACTGTACAGGGCAGCATATTTGCCGCTGACTTTTTTCTTTTTTCCTGTTTCCTTCAGCATCTTCCGGATATCCCTTCGGAAGTTGCCGGTATCAGTTTTGCGTCCGATGACAGCTTCATAGACATTCTGCACTTCCCGGAGGGTGAATTCTTCAGGCAGCAGATTGAAGAGAATGCCGGTGGATGCGGCCCTGTGCTGCACCTGGTCCATTGCCATGTTGATCGCTTTGATGTGATCGGCCGCAAGCTTTGCGTTCGATTCTGCTTCATTGAGAACCGAATCGGTCTGCACATAATTGGAATTGACCTGATCCAGCACGTCATAGACCATCCTGACGCAGTTGTCTTCGCATTCCAGTATCACCTGCGATTTCCTGCAGTCCGTATCCGTGTCGATGATTTTCTTGGATACTGTGAACCATCCGGCATCTGCCGCATCATCACCTGCTCTTGTATGACGGATGTTTTCTTCCGGTGTCATCGAAAGATAAGCTGTTGTAATGATGCGCGTGCGGGGATCGCGGTCGCTTTTGCCGAATGTGTAAAGCTGGCGGAAATAGGTATCCTTTGTGATGTTTGTCTCTTCTGCCAGTTCCCTTGAAACAGCGGTTTCCAGATCCTCATCAAAGTTGACAAATCCGCCGGGAAGCGCCCAGTCATAGATAAACGGATGATCTTTGCGCCGTATGAGAAGCAGCTTCAGCTTTGCCTGGGAAACCGTCATCAGAATCATATCGACAGTGTTGGACGGCCGCCGGAACTTTGTCTCATCATATTCAGCGAGAAACTGTTCCAGGTTCTGTCCCTTTTCATTGAGAAGTTCCATTTTTTCTGCTCCATATAGTCATTTTGACTATATCTATGATATGCCTGCATTGACTGACCGTCAATACTATTCCGAAAAGAAAAACCGGTTTCCCGGTTTCAGAGTTCTGTATATTTATCGGCTTTGCCCTTTGCCTTTTCAACAGGATATTTCTTTTCGTTGAGATCGCATTTGGCATTGATGATTTCATCGGCATCCACGCCAAGCACATCCGCCATCTGCAGGCAGTAATTCAATACATCCGCAAGTTCTTCCTTGACATGCGCCTCATTGTAATCCGTATCGCTCCATTGGAAACATTCCAGCAGTTCGGAGGCTTCAATTGCGATGGATTTGGCAAGGTTGACCGGTGTATGGAACTGCTGCCAGTCGCGGTCGTCCGTGAACTTCCGGATTCTTTCAATTGTCTGATCGCTGATCATATATGTCTCCTTTTTGAAAAAAGATGGATTTCTCCATCCTTCTTACTTTTTCTTCATTCTTGTATATTTGCGGCCGAGGTTCAGCTTCAGGAATTTGATCAGGACTTCCTTATCCTGATTGGAGAAGTCGAGTTCTTTGGTTGTATATTCATCCGGCTTCTTTTCATTCTGGGACTCAACGGTGAAATAAACAGCTGTATGATTTTTTTCTTCTTTATAGTCGTAGCTTCTGACTTCGCTCCACGGATAGAATTTGCCGCCGGAAACCATGCCTTCTTCACCGACACCGTCATGAACAGCCATGAATGCGGTAACCGCGATCAATGTGGCCGCAATACGGAAATAATCCCACGCTGTATTGGTGGCAGTATTGGTGACAAGAGTGATCATGGAAAGGATACCGAGAATCAATACCATGATTCTCAGATAGCCCCACTGCTGGTCCTGAATCATGATGTATTTGTGGATCTTCATCCATCTGACCAACATGATAACACCGAAAACGGTAAATACTGTGCCGATGGCAATATTCAGATACATATTCATAGAAAAATAACCTCACTGATTTGTGTAACGGAGAATATTATACCACGTGTTGTTGTATTTCTTCAGATATGACAATAAAATTGTTGGGATGAAAAACAGCAGAATCAGACTGATCGCGCTGGATTGCGACGGCACCATCTTCTCAAGACACGGGACCCTCTCTGCTTACAGCGCTGAAATATTGAAAAAGGCACGTGATGAGGGCATTTTAATCGCTGTCTGCACAGGCCGTCCCTTTTATTCGGTTGAAAGAGAATTCCCGAAAGAATTTTATGATTACGCAATCTGCCGCAACGGACAGTCCATCTATCGAAACGACGGCACTGTGATCAAGGAAGAACGCGCTTTGACGCCGCAGGAAATCCGCACATTGATTCCGTATCTGGAAAAATACAATGTCATGATCGGATGTTCCTATGAAGACTGCTTTCATTATTTCTGTTCCAAACGGCATCATTTCAGTGTCTGGGCATTTCAGACATTGAAAAACATGGCTAGACTGCTGCTGGGCAGACATTTATGGCATGACGATATGCATTCGGATTATCAGCAGATTTATAATCATACGATCTATAAGATCTGTTTCACCGGTGTTCCCTCCTCTTTGAAAAAGATTGCGGATTCTCTGGATCCTTCCGCCTTCTCCTTCTTTTTTGTCAATCCGACATGGCTTGAGGTGCAGCCTTACGGCATTGATAAAGGGACCGGTCTGAAAACCGTCATGGATCTCTGTGAAATCGATGCTGATGAGACGGCGGCGATCGGTGATGGGGAGAATGATATTCCGATGCTGGAGACTGCCGGAATATCCGTCGCGATGAAAAACGCGATGCCCTCGGTCAAAAAGAAAGCAGTCTATATTACTGAAGAAGAATATACGGAAGACGGTGCCGCAAAATGGATTGCGAAGCATCTGCTTCAAAATGATGGCCAATCCGCTTTTGATGAAGTAAAATAAATAGGAATAAGGAGCGTTTCAATGAAAGCGGAAGATCTCATTCCCTATCTGACAAAATTTATATCCGTCAGGCTTGACGACGGTACAATCGATTCGGGTTACATCGCGAATCCTTCTGATTTTAAAAACGCTCCGGAGCAAACCGAACGCGTGAGACTGATCAACGGTCTCCTGCAGACGGAGATTGAAATCAGCCGGATCCGCTCAGTCACCCTCCCTCCCCGTGAAGATACGACCAAGATTCCGATCCTCGGATTTGATGAACCGATTTCCACCCGGAAGAATTACGAAAGAACCGAAGAACTTTCGCTGGAAGAACAGCTTGATCAGCTGGTTGATAAAAATCTGTTTGATTTCCCCGATCTTGATGATCTGCTTGACAAATAAAACGCAAAAAAAATGTATCCTGATGATCAGGATACATTTTCTTTTGTTTTAAGCTCTGACAGAGAGCTGATAGGAGTCGTCATCCGCATCGACGATCACGGTCTTTCCGCCGATATCCGGATTTTCGAGAATCGTCTTTGCGACTTCGGTTTCGATCTCTCTCTGGATATGACGCTTCATCGGACGGGCGCCGAATACCGGATCCGCACCGCATTCAATGATTCTTGCCTTAGCTTTGTCTGTGACTTCCAGGGAAACGTCCTTGGCTTTGAGCCGTTCGGCAAGCTGGGCAAGGAACTTATCGGCAATCTGCGTCAGGACTGCGTTATTCAGTGCGTTGAAGATGATGATCTCATCAATTCTGTTGATCAGCTCCGGCTTGAAGAATTTCTGCACTTCCTCACGGTAGTGCTTTTCTCTTTCTTCCGCATCCGGTTCAAACGCATACTGCGAACCGAGGTTGCTGGTCATGATGATGATCGTGTTCTTGAAGTCGACCGTCACACCCTTGGAATCGGTGATTCTGCCGTCATCGAGAATCTGCAGCAGGATGTTGAAGACATCCGGATGCGCCTTTTCGATTTCATCAAGAAGGACGATGCTGTAAGGATTTCTTCTGACCGCTTCGGAAAGCTGGCCGCCTTCCTCATAGCCGACATATCCGGGAGGAGCGCCGATCAGTCTGGAAACGCTGAACTTCTCCATATATTCGGACATATCGATTCTGACGATTTTGCCTTCATCATCGAACAGCTGTTCGGCAAGCGCCTTTGCGACTTCGGTTTTACCGACACCGGTCGGACCGAGGAACAGGAAACTGCCGAGCGGTCTGTTTTCATCCTGAATGCCTGCCTTTGAACGCATGATCGCATCTGAGACAAGACGCAGCGCTTCAGACTGGCCCATGACGCGGTTTGCAAGGACTTCCGGCAGATGCAGGATCTTTTCGCGCTCTGTGCTCATGAGTCTGCTGACTTCGATGTGAGTCCATCTTGAGACAACCGAAGCGATCATATCTTCATCGACAACCTGGCGGATCATCCGGTCCGCTTCCGCTTTGTCAGCTTCGGCAATTCTTCTTTCCAGTGAAGGAATGGTGTCGTATTTCAGCTTGGCTGCCTTTTCATAATCAGCATCGTTCTGTGCCTGATTGAGATCGAGCTTTGCCTTTTCAAGCTGTTCCTTGCAGTCTTTGACCGCATCCATTTCCTTCTTTTCCGACTGCCATTTTGAGAATTTGATTTCTTTCTCTTCATTCAGGGAAGCAAGTTCCTTACGGATTTCATTGAGACGGTCCATTGCCTTCGGATCGCTTTCATCCTTTAAGGAGGTTTCCTCAATCTGCAGTGTCATGATCTTTCTGGAAAGCTCATCAAGCTCTGCCGGCATGGAATCCATTTCCACACGGATGGATGCGCATGCCTCATCGATCAGATCGATTGCCTTGTCAGGCAGGAATCTGTCGGTGATGTAGCGGTTGGAAAGAACTGCGGCGGCGATGATCGCTTCATCCTTGATCTGCACGCCATGGTGGGATTCAAAGCGGTCTTTGAGACCTCTGAGAATCGAGATGGTATCTTCCACACTCGGCTCGGAAACCATGATCTTCTGGAATCTTCTTTCCAGAGCACGGTCCTTTTCGATGTATTTGCGGTATTCGTCAAATGTGGTTGCGCCGATGCACTTGAGTTCGCCTCTTGCCAGCATCGGTTTCAGGAGGTTTGCGGCATCCATGGAGCCTTCGGTTTTTCCTGCGCCGACAAGATTGTGAATCTCATCGATGAACAGGATGATATTGCCGTCCGCCTTCTGGACCTGCTTGAGGACGCCTTTGAGACGCTCTTCAAATTCACCTCTGTATTTGGCACCGGCAATCAGGGCACCCATATCAAGTTCAATGAGCTTTTTGTCACGGAGTCCGAGCGGTACATCGCCGTTCATGATTCTCCATGCAAGTCCTTCGACAATTGCCGTTTTGCCGACACCCGGTTCACCGATCAGAACCGGATTGTTTTTTGTTTTGCGTGAAAGGATTTCAATTACTCTGCGGATTTCTTCGTCCCTGCCGATGACAGGGTCAATCTTTCCGTCTCTGACTTCCTGAACCAGATCATGTCCGTATTTCTTCAATGCGTCCATCTGGCTTTCATTGGTCTTTTCATCCATCGTCATACCGTCTCTCCTTTCTTCTTCCGCTTTTTCAACGCGCTGTGCGCTGAGCGAAAATCTGCTTCTTAATTCCTTTACGACCTGCGCGTCCGTATTCAGCAGTCCGATCAGAAGAGCGGCGGTGCTCATGTATGTATCATTGTGTTTTTTCATATATTCCAGAGCTTTCTGATAGCCCTGGGATACATAGCGGGAGAGCACCGGGTCACTGCCCGATGATACAGACGGAAGCCGTCTGACATATTCATTGACAAGTGAAAGAAGTTCTTCTTTGTTTAACGAGAGTCTTTCCCAGATGCCGTCCAGGCCGTTATCTTCAATCATCGCGGCGAGGATGTGCTCCGCGGAAAGCTCCGCGTTGGAATTCTGCTGCGCAGATGTGAGCGCGCTCATAATGATCTGCTGCAGCGTTTCTGTCATCTGTTCAATATTCATATACAAGCCTCCTTTGCGGCAGACTTATATTCTCAGGAGAAGCTCTTCTTGAATCTGGTCCAGATGCTTTCTCCTGCCCGTTTGCCCTGAAGTTCCTGCAGTTCCTTATACAGTTCCTTTTCCCTTCTGGACAGGTCATCGTCAACCTTGATTGTCACAATGCAGATCTGGTCGCCCTGTCTGCCTGTGCGGGATTCTTCGATGCCTTTTCCTTTCAGACGGAACTGTCTGCCGTTCTGTGTGCCGGCCGGAATCTTCATTGACACATCGCCATGGATGGTCGGAACGTCAATGGTTGTACCGATTGTCGCGTCAACTGCGGAAATCGGGATTTCGAGATAAATATTTCTGCCGTCTCTTTCAAACTGCGGATGCGGTTCGACATTGATTTCAATATAGAGGTCGCCGTTCGGGCCGCCGTTGATACCGCGCTCACCCAAACCCTGCACACGCAGCTGCTGGCCGTCCGCAATTCCCGAAGGAATCCGGATTTCCTTGTCAACACGTCTGCGATTGTAGCCCTGGCCTTTGCACTTGGGACAGATCTTGCGGATCCTCTTGCCGGTGCCTTTGCAGTCAGGACATACCCCCTGGGTCTGGAAAACACCAAATGCGGTGCGCTGCTGGGTGACAACCGTGCCGCTTCCCCGGCAGGTGGAACAGGTTTCCACATCCGAAGGAGAAGCCGCGCCGCTGCCGCCGCACGCGGAACATGTTTCATCCAGATCGACATTGATGGTTTCTGTCTTTCCGAAGCATGCGTCCATAAAGGAAATCTTCATCCGCATCATGCGGTCGCTGCCGCGCTGGGGACCGCTTCTCTGGCGGGAACGGGATGAGGACGAGAATCCGCCCATGCCGCCGCCGAAGAAGGATGAGAAAATATCATTCAGATCATCCATGGATCCGAATCCCTGCGAGAAGCCGCCGAAACCGCCTCCTGCCTGGGAGCCGTCCATTCCGGCAAATCCGAACTGGTCATAGGTCGCCCGTTTATTGGGATCCGAAAGCACTTCGTATGCTTCATTGATTTCCTTGAATTTATCCGCCGCATCGGGAGCCTTGTTAATATCCGGGTGATACTTTTTGGCAAGAGAGCGGTAGGCTTTCTTTATTTCATCTTCGCTCGCGCCTTTTGAGATCCCGAGTACCTCATAATAATCTCTTTTTTCTGCCATCACTGCCTGCCTTTCCTGGTAAACAGAATGCGGAATTATTTACCCAATTCCGCATTCCGTGATTATTCGTTTCAGTTCTTGTCAGAGAATTCAGCATCGATGATGTCATCATCGTTTTTGCTGTTGGCGCCGCCAGCCTGATTGTCAAATCCGGCTCCGCCGAATCCCTGAGCACCTGCACCCTGCGGATTCTGATACATCGCCTGCGCCATATCCTGGGCAGCCTTTTCAAGAGCGTCGAGCTTTGTCTTCAGGGAGCCCATATCGTTCTTGTCGATGCATTCCTGCAGTTCATCCCTCAGCTTCTTGACTTCGTCCTTCTGCTGCTGGGTGACATTCGGGTTGTCGTTCTTGAGAGTCTCATAAATCTGGTTGATGTAGGCTTCTGCTCTGTTCTTTGTCTCGATCTCCTCCTTGCGCTTGGCGTCTTCCGCCTTGTGCGCTTCAGCTTCCTTGACCAGACGGTCGATCTCCGCATCGGAAAGTCCGGAGGAGTTTGTGATCGTGATGGACTGCTTCTTGTTGGTAGCCTTATCGACTGCGGAAACATTGACGATACCGTTGACATCGATATCGAATGTTACTTCGATCTGCGGTACGCCTCTTCTTGCCGGTGCGATTCCGTCAAGCTGGAAGTTGCCGAGTGTCTTGTTATCATTAGCCATCGGTCTTTCACCCTGCAGGACATGGATATCAACTGCCGGCTGGTTGTCAGCCGCGGTGGAGAAGATCTGTGACTTGGATGTCGGGATTGTTGTGTTTCTCGGAATCAGGACTGTCATAACACCGCCCAGTGTTTCGATACCGAGGGAAAGCGGTGTGACGTCAAGCAGCAGGACATCGTTGACATCGCCCTTGATGACGCCGCCCTGGATTGCGGCACCGAGTGCTACGCATTCATCCGGGTTGATGGACTTGTTCGGTTCCTTGCCGAGTTCTCTTCTGACTGCTTCCTGAACAGCCGGGATTCTTGTGGAACCGCCGACCAGCATAACCTGATCGAGGTCGCCTGCGGACAGATGCGCGTCACGGAGTGCTGTTCTGACCGGAACCATGGTTCTTTCAACCAGATCCTTTGTCATTTCATCGAATGCCGCTCTTGTCAGAGTTGCTTCAAGATGCAGAGGGCCGGCAGGACCTGCGGAGATAAACGGCAGGGAGATCTGTGTCTGGACCATGCCGGACAGATCCTTCTTTGCCTTTTCAGCAGCTTCCTTCAGTCTCTGAAGTGCCATCTTGTCAGCTTTCAGATCGATGTTGTTTTCACGCTTGAAGTTGGCAGCCAGCCAGTCGATGATCTTGTTGTCGAAGTCATCGCCGCCCAGATGTGTATCGCCTGCTGTGGAAAGAACTTCGAATGTGCCGTCTGCGATATCGAGGATGGAGACATCGAATGTGCCGCCGCCCAGGTCATATACAAGAACCTTCTGTTCTTTGGATGTATCTTTGTCAAGGCCATAAGCCAGTGCGGATGCAGTCGGTTCGTTGATGATTCTCTTGACATCAAGACCGGCAATACGACCTGCGTCCTTAGTAGCCTGACGCTGTGCGTCATTGAAGTATGCAGGAACTGTGATAACAGCTTCTGTAACCGGTTCGCCGAGGTAGCTTTCCGCATAGCTCTTGATGTAGGACAGGATCATTGCGGAGATTTCCTGCGGTGTGTACTGCTTGCCTTCGCATGTGACCTTTTCATCTGTACCCATCAGTCTCTTGATGGAGTAAACTGTATCCTTGTTTGTAACAAGCTGACGCTTAGCCGCATCGCCGACGATTCTTTCGCCGTTCTTGAATGCGACAACGGACGGAGTGGTTCTGTTGCCTTCCGGGTTTGTGATGACCTTGGCTTCGCCGCCTTCCATAACAGCCGCGCAGCTGTTTGTTGTACCTAAATCAATACCGATAATCTTGCTCATATTCCTTTCCTCCCTGAGCTTATTCGCTCACTTTTACCATTGCCGCACGAAGAATGCGGTCTTTCAGTTTATAGCCTTTCTGCAGAACCTGAATGACAATTCCCGGTTCTGTTCCTTCGACATGTTCGCTCATCAGTGCCTGATGCCAGTTGCCGTCAAACGGCTGGTTCAGCGCTTCGATTTCGGTAACGCCTTCTCTTTCCAGCGCCCCTTTGAGCTGGTTGTAGATCATTTCAACGCCCTTGGCATATGCTTCATCGCTTGTTTCCTGGGCCAGCGCTCTTTCGCAGTTGTCCAGGACCGGCAGCATCTCCAGCGCGAATTTCTGAATGTGATATTTGGAAAGCTGTTCGAATTCATTCTGCAGCCTGCGTCTGGTATTTTCCGTATCCGCATAGGCTCTGGCGTATTCATTCTTCAGCTTGGCCACATCGCCGTTCAGCTTTTCGATCTGCTTATTCAGCTCTTCGATCGTCTGATCTTTGTCATCAGTTTTTTCAGCTTCAGGTGATTCGCTCACCGCTTCTTCTGTTTCTTCTGCGGCAGCTTCTTCCTGTTCTGTTTCTTTCTTCATTTCTTCGCTCATGTTCAGTCATCACCTCCGCTGCTGTACATTTTTTCGATCATCCTTGCCGCGTAGTCCAGCATGCCGATGATTTTGTCGTAATTCATTCTGCTCGGTCCGACAACCATCAGCTCGCCGCTCTCGTTTCCTTTGACATAGAACTTCGATCTTACCACCGCCAGGTCATTGACCCATGTCAGCTGCGCTCCCCGTTCGGTTGTCACAGCCAGGTTGTTTTCATCTTCGTCCATTCTTGTCCAGACCGTCGGATCCTCAAACATCGTCATCAGCTGCTTCAGTTTGTCAATGTCTTCAAATTCCGGCTGGTAAAGCATCTTGTCCTTTCCGGAGAAATAAACATTTTCACCGGCGAACTTGATGAATGCTTTGACAAATGCGGTAAAGAGAAGATCATGGCGCTGGACAACCCCACTGAGTGCCGGCTTGATGTATTCCATCTTTCTCGGCAGTTCGGTGATCGGTGTTCCCCGCAGCTTCTCGTTGAGGATTTCGGTACAGGATTCGATGTCCTCGTAAGGAATGTCTTCATCGAAATGGAATGTCTTGGTTTCGGTATGCCCGGTGTTTGTGATAAATACACAGACCGCGTTTCTTCCGTCCAGCTGAAACAGCTTGATATGTTCCAGCTTCTGCGTTCTGGAATCAGGTCCGATCGCGCCGCTGGTCATATTCGTCATTTCGGAAAGAATGCTGCAGGACAGATGAACCGCCTCCTCGACATTCATGTTGCTGGCATCGAATGCTTCCTTAATTGCGATTTCCATCTTCTTGTCAATCGATGAGTTGTTCAGAAGATGTTCGCAGTAGAACTTGTATCCGAGCGTGCTCGGTACCCGTCCGCTGGAAGTATGTGTCTTTTCCAGATACCCCATTTCCTCCAGTGCCTGCATATCATTGCGGATTGTAGCGCTGGAATACTGGAGCTTGTACTTCTGCTGAAGGGTCTTGGATCCGACCGGTTCCGCCGTCTTGATAAATTCATCCACAATCGCTTTGAATATCTCGATTCGTCTCGGCGTCAGCATTTCACAACCTCCTTTAGCACTCTGTCTTTATGCCTGCTAATATATTACGGCATCAGTTTAGCACTGTCAATATCAAAGTGCTAAAAACACAAATTAAAAGCGGAACCCGAAGGTCCCGCAAGGATGAAGCAGAATATTACTTTTTCAGGATATCCTTTTTTCCTGCCATCGCGTTCATGACCTCTTTGACCGTATCTTCCGGAACCATTGCCGAGATATCGCCGTCGTTCAGCGCGATTTCCTTGACAACGGAAGAAGACAGGAATGAATATTCCGGCTTGGCGATGAAGAACATCGTTTCAATATCCGGCGCCAGCATCATATTGGCAGTCGCCTGCTGCAGTTCATATTCGTAATCGGTAACCGCGCGGATGCCTCTGACAATCGCCTTGGCACCGGTCTTTCTGGCAAAATCAACCGTCAGGCCTTCGCCGATGACAACTTTGACATTATGCAGCGTGCCGAGGGACGCAATGCTTTCCTCAATCATCTGCTTGCGCTCTTCAGCGTCAAACAGACATTTCTTTCTCGGGTTGACCATGAGAACAACATCCAGTTCATCAAAAACGGAAGCAGCTCTTTCGATGATATCGAGATGCCCTTTGGTGATCGGATCGAATGTACCGGGATAACATGCTTTCATATTTTATCTTCCTTTGTAATATGTAATGCGGCTGATTCCGTAAACCCTGTCCTTTTCATAGACAAGATGTTCATATTCCTTTGTGAATGTATCTTCCTTCAGCGATTCAATGACCGCCCATCCGTCTTTTTCAAGCAGATCATAATCATTGATCATCTGCAGAATCTGTTCATTCTTCTGCTTTGCATAAGGCGGATCAAGGTAAATTACCGAAAACTTCCGGTTTTCATCCCGAAGCAGCTGCAGCGCTTTGGTATCTGCCATGCAGAGAACAGATGTACGCTCTCTGCACTGCAGGGAACCGATGTTGTTCCGGATCGCACTGATTGCCCTTCTGTCCTTATCGACAAATACGGCAGAATCCATTCCTCTTGAAAGAGCTTCAAGCCCGTTTGCGCCGCTGCCTGCATAAAGATCGAGAAATGCACCGCCTTCAAAGCTGCCGCCGAGCACTGAGAATACAGCTTCGCGCACTTTGTCCAGCGTGGGTCTTGTATTCATGCCGGCAGGCGTTTCAATTCTGCGGCTGCGGTATTCACCGGCGATGATTCTCATTGAATTTCACCTCTGCGATAGGCGGAGATAACAGCCTGGGAAATGCCGACTGCCATCATAAAGCTCATCGTCGAGGAACCGCCTGCGGAAATCATCAGCAGCGGAATACCGGTCAGAGGCACAAGTCCCGTAACCCCGCCGATATTGAAGAACATATGCACCATAAGATACATCGCCGTGCCGATCAGGATAATCCTGGCCTTTTCGCTTTTGATCCTCGTCGCATGGCGGAACAGCTGGAAAATGATCGTGCAGTATAGAAGCATCAGGAAGCAGAATCCCGCATAGCCTAATTCCTCCACTACAATCGCGAGAATATAGTCGGTATTGGCAGCCGGAAAATTTGTATATTTTCTGACTGAGCTGCCGAATCCGGTTCCCAGCCACCCGCCGGTTGAAAATGAAATCAGACCGTTGATCAGCTGATAGCTGTTTCCGTACGGATCCGCAAACGGATTGAATGCGGAAAGGAAGCGTTCCTTCTGATAATCCTTCAGGAAATCGAAGCCTTCAATCATATGTTCGCCCATCGGTGAAAGCAGATAGACCGCAAAGGCAACCGAGAGCCAGAACAGTATCTTCAGCACACGCTGGAAATTGTACATATTCTTATGTTCCGGAATCAGGAAACAGATGCAGGTGATTAAGAAAATGACAAGCGCGGAGCCGAAGTCGGACTGCACAAGCAGGACAACAGCGAAGAGACCGCCGCAGAACATAATCGGCACACGGGTCATTTCAAACCAGTTTTTATATTCCCTTTTCACATCGCCGCAATATGCCGCAACGATTAACATTGCGATGATCTTGGCGAACTCGGACGGCTGGATCGTGACTTCCATGCCGCCGATCGACGCACGCAGCCATGCATGCGCGTTGCTGGTCGGCTTGAATGCAAGACATGCAAACAGAGCGATGAAGGTGAGGATGATCACAGAAACGAAATTCCGCGATTTAAGCCATTTCAATTGAAACCGGTTGGCAAGAAGCGCCATCATGATATATCCCAGCACCGCAAATACGATCTGCTTGATAATCGTGAATGCCAGATACAGCGAATTGCCGGTCTTGATTCCCATTGTCGCGCTGCCGACCATGATTGTGCCGAACAGCGCAAGACCGATCATACAGAGGTAAATCAGGCCGTCAAAGCCTTTGGGCATCAGAATCATATCCCTGATCAGACGGATCAGTTTCATATTCCGCTTTTTCGCAGCGGGTTTTTTCTTAACGGATAAGGTTGTCATATGAAGCATTTTATCACAGAACAAAAGGACACTGAACAAAGCTTTGCACATATTAAGGATAGCCTTTGACATTATCATTGATTCTGCTAGAATATTCACCGAGGTAAATTGCAATGCTGATCAATAATGACACAATCATCAAAGACACGGATGAAAGAATCCGTCAGATTTCCGAAGATGTTCCCCTTCCTCTTTCCAAAGAGGACGAACAGCTTCTGCGTGATATGTATCAGTATGTGGTCGATTCCACGGATGAGGAGAAAGCGGAAAAACTGAATCTGCGCCCGGCTGTGGGAATCAGCGCCATTCAGGTCGGCGTACCGAAGAAGATGACAGCGATCGTCGTCGATGACCAGGATAAAAACGGAAATCCCATCCGCTGGGAATTCATGCTGGTCAATCCGAAGATTGTCTCCTCCTCGGTCCAGAAAGCTTACCTGTCAAGCGGAGAAGGCTGTCTCTCGGTTGTCAATGAACATGAAGGATATGTCGTCCGCAGCGCCCGTGTGAAAGTGCGTGCATATGATCTGCTCACGGATCAGAATATCGAAATCCGTGCCCAGGGATATCTCGCAATCGTTCTCCAGCATGAGCTGGACCACTTCAAAGGAACGCTCTTCTACGATCATATCGACGCAAAGAATCCATTCAAAGAAGTACCCGGTGCCATGGAGATTTAACAATGATCCCCTTCAACCGGGGCTTTCTTTTTGCTATAATATTAAAAAGTAAATCACTCACAGAAATGAGGTAACGAACCATAATGTCTGAACTTAATAACGGAAGAAGGACCCAGCAGGCCGTCCGCTATTCTGATGTTGCCGACTCGTTTAATGCCGGCATCATTCATCATTCCACCGACACGCTTGTTTATGCGCTCGGCGGACTTGGCGAAATCGGCAAAAATATGTACTGCTTTGAACATGACAACGAGATTGTCATTGTTGACTGCGGCGTGAAATTCCCGGAAGAAGATCTTCTGGGTGTTGACTATGTCATCCCGGATTATTCCTACCTTGTCAAGAACCATGACAAAGTCAAAGCTCTGATCATCACCCACGGTCACGAAGATCATATCGGCGGTATCCCGTTCTTTCTTAGGTCAGTCCGTCTGAAAGAAATCTACGCGCCCCGTTTTGCCAAAGCTTTAATTGAAAAGAAACTTGAGGAGCACCGTCTTTCCCGCTCCTGCAAAGTCATTGAAATCAATTCCGACAGCCGTGTGAAAACACAGTATTTCAACATCGGCTTCTTCGACACCGTTCACTCCATCCCGGATTCACTCGGTGTCCTGATCAATACACCAAACGGCAGAATCGTCGAAACCGGCGACTTCAAATTCGATCTCACCCCGGTCGGCAGAAACAGCGACTACCAGAAAATGGCATTCATGGGTCAGGCCGGCGTCACATTGTTAATGAGCGACTCGACAAACTCCTCGGTTCCCGGCTTCTCGATTTCCGAGCGTCAGGTTGCCCTTGCGATCAATGAACAGATGCGCAAGACCCCGGGAAGACTTCTCGTTTCCACATTCGCGTCCAACGTCCTGCGTCTCAACCAGATTCTGGAAGCCGCAGTCGCATGCGGAAGAAAAGTCGCGGTCTTCGGCCGTTCAATGGAAAATGTCTGTGAAATCGGCAGACGCAACGGCGTCATCAACATTCCTGACAGTTCCTTTATCACCGGCAATGAACTTAATACCCTGCCGCCCAACAAGATCTGCATCGTATGCACCGGCAGCCAGGGCGAACCGATGGCCGCATTGAGCAGAATTGCCAACGGAACCCATAAATTCATCCGGATCATTCCGGGCGATACTGTTCTGTTCTCCTCCAACCCGATTCCCGGCAACGGCGTATCGGTCGGCGGCGTCATCAACCAGCTGACAAGAGTCGGTGCAAATGTTGTCACAAACTCTCCGCTGACATCCTTCCATACAACCGGTCACGCACCGCAGGAAGAACAGAAGCTGATGCTGAATCTGATCAAGCCGAAATACTTCATGCCGAACCATGGCGAATACAAGATGCTTGTCCAGCATTCTCAGACCGCGCAGCTCACCGGCATTGAAGAAGACCACTGCCTGATCTGCTCCAACGGCGATATCGTCGTTCTCCGTGATGAAGAATGCTTCATCGCAAATGAAAGAGTGCAGACTGACGCGATCTATGTCGACGGCAACGATGCCAGCGGCCTTTCCACCAGCGTCATCAAGGACCGCAAGATCCTTGCGGAAAACGGTCTGGTGGCGGTCATTGTCACAATCGACTCCCGCTACAACAAGATTCTCTGCCGTCCTTCCATCGTGTCCAGAGGCTTCGTCTTCATCAAGGATTCGCAGACTCTGCTCAAGGAAGCGGAACTGATTGTCTATGATTCACTGAAGAAAAAGATGCAGCAGCGTACAACATTCGGTGAACTTAAAAACTGCATCCGCTCCTCTCTTGAACCGTTCCTGTTCCAGAGAACCAACCGCAACCCGATCGTCATTCCTGTCATTCTGAATCAGAAAGCGGCAATCGCCGAAATCCAGGCAAAATCACAGGGCAAAACAAGACCGGTCGGACGTCCCCGCAGAACAAGTCAGTAAACATATCAGGGATCCCGCGGGATCCCTTTTTTCATGAAAGGAAATCAACCATGAAACATCTGAGAAAACCATTCCGCATTCTTATGATTCTTTCTCTTGCTTTCTGATCATCGTGCAAAGCAGCTGTAAAACCGGATGAACATACAGAAAAGACAGCAGATTTTACAACCGATCAGATCCGCGATGAAAGCCATGAAGAAATCACGTGGGATCTGATTCAGATTGTTGATCATGATGCGGAATTAAAACATCTTCTGGAAAAGTCCATTGTCCAGGCGGCAGCGCAGAATCCCGATCCGCAGACCAATCCGGTGGATTCCCTGGAATCCTAATACAGCTTCATCGATTTCTGCATCAAAGCCCTGCCATGGGAAATCAACCCTTCCAAAGAACATGTCAGCTTATATGACCGCATTGACCAGTCAATGGGATGTTTCTATTTTGTCTGCGATCAGCCGCTGGAAGAACTCCAAGACAAAGGCTATTATCATAATTCCATCATGTATCATGAACCCTTCCGCAGCTGGCTGATACAGTTCACATCCGAGTGGGGTGCATTTTTGAATACCGAAGCTTCCTGGAAGGATGAATTCTATCAGAATGCCCTGTCCAATCCCGATTTCCATCTGGATGGGGATCTGTTTGAAGATCATAAAAACTGGAAGACATTCAATGACTTCTTTGCAAGAAAACTGAGCGATCCTTCAAAACGTCCTGTATATGAAGAAGGCAATGAATCTTATGTGATATCCCCTGCCGATTCGGTTCCCCAGGGAATCTGGCAGATTGATGAAAACAGCCGGATCATCATGGATGAGATTGAAGATGATCACGGCATTGCGATCAAAACCGGCACATTGACGGATGTTTCGGTTCTTATCAAAGGAAGTCAGTATGCAAATGCGTTTGCGTCGGGTACACTCACCCATACCTTCCTGGATATCAACGATTACCACCGCTATCACTTCCCGGTCAGCGGCACGGTTGAAGAAGTTCTTCTCATCCCGCAGGATGACGCGCCGGGCGGCGTGATTGTATGGGATGAAGAGCAGCAGCGCTATAAAGAATATTTTTCGGAAGTGTTCGGATGGCAGTCAATTGAAACAAGAGGAGCCGTCATTGTAAAAACGGAAAGCGGTGCGCTCTGCGCAATTGTGCCGGTCCGCATGTGCGAAGTTTCTTCCGTGAATTTTGAAAGCACGGTTGTGCCGGGTGCAGAAGTAAAGAAAGGCGATCCGCTCGGCTATTTCCTGTTCGGCGGCAGCGATATCGTCATGATCTTTTCCAAAGACGCCGGATTTGAAATGACGGTTCCTGCAGGTGAACATATCGATGCCTGTTCGCAATACGGAACGATCAGACCATAATAAAAAGATGCGGTCAGCTGTCTGACCGCATCTTCTTTTTTACTGAATCGGTTCAAGGGTAATGACTTTATGGGGAATGTCCGCTTCATCAAAGCAGATACTTCCCTGCGGGAGAACTTCCGTTTCGTTGAAGCTCTGCAGTACGGTATCAAGATCTGCGATGACATCATAACCGATCTTTCCTTTTCTGAAATGCATCAGAATTGTAAGTGCCGGTTTGATTTCATCAATGATCTTTTTTGCCTGTACGGCATCGATCGTATAATGGCCGCCGACCGGAATCATGACAATATCGCTTTGTTTCAAAGCAGCATATTCGTCTTCCGTCGGCATGCGGCCGATATCGCCCATATGGCATACCGTGCACTGACCTGCTTTGATCATTGTGATCCGGTTCATCCCGCGCAGGCTGCCGCCCGCGTCGTCGTGGGGAACTGTAAGGAATGAAACTTCGAAGGGATCGGAATTTCCTGTTTCCTGAATCAGTTCTTTCGCATTGTGATCCCCGTGTTCATGCGAGCAGTAAACGCGGTCAGCTTCGATTCCTTCGGGAAGATCGATACCGGGAACACTGCCTTTCTTATAAGGATCGAAAACAGCGCTTTTTCCTT
Organism: uncultured Erysipelotrichaceae bacterium; assembly: GCA_947167125.1. Lineage (GTDB taxonomy): Bacteria > Bacillota_I > Bacilli_A > Erysipelotrichales > Erysipelotrichaceae > Bulleidia. The sequence goes on along the minus strand of CAMVGT010000006.1, from coordinate 56,719 downwards.
CATAGGAAACTCTGAAGCAGGAATGGCCGTAATAATCAATTCTGATCTGACTCATATAAGCTCCTTACCCTGTGTTCAGGATTTATTTGACTTTGACAATTTTCATCATGTTCGCGGATCCTTCTCCGGTCGGATAGCCGGCAGAGATGATAATCAGCGAATCTTTTTTGATTCCGTATTCCTTGGCAAACAGACTTGCAAGATCGTCGTCATTGGTCATGTTGTTCTGCACATCGGACAGAATCGGAATCACACCCCAGTAGCTGGCCAGCTTGCGCTGGGTATCTTCTGTAAATGTGACTGCGAGAATCGGAACCTTGGGACGGTATTTGGAAATCCGTCTTGCGGTTGTTCCGCCCTGTGTGAATACAACGACTGCGCCGACATTGTCAAGCGTCAGAGTTGTCTCGGCAATGGCCAGGGATACAACATCCTGCACTGTTTTGCTGGAAGTGGTGCGCAGCCAGTCAATGCGTTCTCTGTAAGGAAGGATCTTTTCCGCTTCTTCCGCAATCTGCGACATTGTTTCGCATGCTTCAACTGGATAGTCGCCGGCTGCTGTTTCAGCACTGAGCATGACGCCGTCGGATCCATCCAGAACCGCGTTGCACACGTCGGCCGCTTCGGCTCTGGTGCATCTCGGGTTATGGGTCATGGAATCCAGCATATGGGTTGCGGTAATGACCGGTTTGCCGGCCATGTTTGCCTGACGGATGATTGCCTTCTGATATACAGGAACCATCATTGTCGGAATCTCGACACCAAGATCGCCTCTTGCGACCATGACGCCGTCGGCTGCTTCCAGGATTTCTTCGACATTATCGAAACCTTCCTGGTTTTCAATCTTTGCAATGATGTTGATGCGCGGTTTGCCCTGCTCGATCAGAATCTTTCTGATTGCGTGGACATCCGACGCCCTGCGTACAAACGAGGCGAAGATGAAATCGACATCATTCTGACATCCGAAGCGGATATCATCCCTATCCTTCGCGAAAAGAAACGGCATGGACAATCTGACGCCCGGGACATTGCATCCTTTGTGGGAGCTGATCGGTCCTGCGACATCAACGCTGCAGCGCATCTCTTCGCCATTGTTTTCAATGACAGTCAGCTTCATCTTGCCGTCATTGATCAGAATATAGTTGCCTGCTTTCAGATCTTCAAACAGTTCAGGGCAGGAAATGTGAAATCTTTCATGGGTACCGGGAATATCTTCCTTTGTCAGAGTAACCTCTTCCCCGATTTCATACATTTCTTCATCATTGACGAAATTTCCCAGACGGATTTCCGGTCCCTTTGTATCAAGGGCAACCGCAAGTGAAATACCGCACTGATCGGATACCTTCCGGATCATCTCGATTCTTGCTTTATGTTCCTCATAGGTTCCGTGGGAAAAGTTCAGACGGGTAATGTTCATGCCTGCTTCGGCAAGTTCCTGAATCGTTTTGGGATTCTCTGAACTCGGTCCGATGGTGCAGATTACCTTCGTCTTTTTAAACATGTGGGTAAAACTCATTCAAATACAATCTCCTTAGATAAGGCGATCGAACAGACGGTACAGATGCTTTCTGCTTGCTTTGGGTCTTTCCAGAGCTTCCTGGATCGGCATTGCGGTCAGCTGGTTATCGATAATGCCGACACACTGTCCGCCGATTCCTTCCATTAACAGATCAACTGCTTTCTCGCCCATACGGCTCGCCAGCATTCTGTCTGCAGGAGTAGGCGATCCGCCTCTCTGAATATGGCCGAGAACAGTTGCCCTGCCGCTGAATTCGGTATGCAGGGAAACCTTCTTCGCGAGCGCCTCGACATCGGTGATCTTTTCCGAAATGATCACAATCGCGTGGTTCTTTCTGACCGCGTTGCCAAGATATCTCAGACGTTCAAGAACTTCTTTTTCATCGTAGCCGGTCTCCGGTGAAATCACCATTTCAGCGCCGCATGAAATCGCTGTATAAAGCGCCAGGTCGCCGCAGTGGTTGCCCATGACCTCCACGATGGAACATCTGTGATGCGAGCTCGATGTATCGCGCAGCTTGTCGACATTCTCCACGCATGTATGCAGTGCGGAATCAAAACCGATAGTCTGATCGGTTCCCGGAATATCGTTATCGATTGTACCGGGCAGGCCGATGCAGTTGATGCCTCTTCTTGTCAGTGCCAATGCGCCGCGGTAGGAACCGTCGCCGCCGATGACGACGAGCGCGTCAATCCCGCTTCTCTTCATATGCTTGACGCATTTTTCCTGAATCTCATCTTCCTTGAATTCAGGAAGACGCGCAGACCCCAGGAATGTACCGCCGCGGTCAAGTGTGTCTGACACAGACCGGCGGTCAAGCGGAATGAATGTTTCTTCGAGAAGTCCGCGGTAGCCGTTCTGCACACCGACGACTTCCACTCCGTTGTTCAGAGCGATTCTTGTCACGGCACGGATCGCCGAGTTCATTCCCGGCGCGTCACCGCCTGAAGTAAGTACACCGATTTTTCTGACCATATTTTCCTCCAAACGCCAATGATCTTAGCACTATTTACCAGCTGGTGAAAGCTGTATTTTCCATTTATCTGTTTTTGAAACGTCTGTCTTCGCCTGTAAGCGCAACCACTTCGCACATCGACTCAATCCGCTCGATAATGCGGGCTGCCTTGAGCTCTTCCTGCTTGCCGCGGTTTGAGAAAGAATAATGAATCCGAAGACTTGCGATATCGCAGTTTGATGTAAACCAGGTCGCAAGCCCCTTCTCATAGCGGGCATTGAGAATCGGAAGCAGAATTGAATCGCGGTTCCATTCGGTCACGCTTTCGGCACCGATATCATCGATGACCGCAAACTCCGCATACTGCATGCGGCGGATTTCATCGCGGTATTCCCCGCTTGTCATCATCGAAGCCATGCGCTGACAGAAGGAAGGATAATGAATGAAGGCGACCTTCTCGCCATTGCGCGCATGTTCATTGCATGCGCATGCCGCAAGATAGGTCTTCCCGCTTCCCATCGTACCATGAAGATAGAGTCCATGATAGTCATTTGACAGCTGCATTGCCGTATGCAGTACCAGAAGGTAGTCTTCTTCCTCTTCCGCAGTGCGGATATTGCGGAAACTTGCCGTTAAAAGCCTGTCAGGCAGATCGGAAACCAGATACATTTCCTTATGCGCTTCCGCTTTGAGTTTTGCCTTCATGAAACGGCATGGCGTGATTTCAGTCTTCAACATGCCGTCATAGGTGAGATTTGTAAAATAGCCTTTTGTCTTCTGACCGCAGAATTCCATTCCTTTGCAGCCCTGGCACGGTTTGAAATCAATCAGCCACTGCCGCAAGCGCCAGGGTGATATTTCAAGATACCGTTCGGGGATTTCATTGCGGCGGAACAGATACTGGATGGCCGGATTGTCCCTTAACTGACCGATCAGCTTTTCCGTATCCTGCTTCTGCTTTTCTGTCTGTGAAATCTGATTGAATGACGGCTTTTCCATATACTAGTCCTTCATCTTATTCTGCAGTTCCCTGACTGCGTCGAGTGTTTCCTGTGTTGCTTTTCTGGATTTGGGCAGTGTGCCCTCCTGCTGCTGACGGATATATTCCGGCATATCGATTTTGATATTCTGCTTTCCGCCGCTGCTCTTGCGCGGTTTCTTCTTAGTTTCAAGCAGCGCCTGTTCCTTTGTCGCAATGCCATCCCTTGCCCATTCGCCGGCAACCATATCGACAAATTTCGGATTGAGCCGGTTGGAGCTGACAGAAAGAACATATTCAAGCATGACATTGATGACCTCGTTGGGAAAATTCATATCCATCGCAAGATGCTCAATCAGCTTTTTATCCGTCATTGTAACTTCGGCGCCGTTCTGCTTTGACTGCAGGAAGGATACCGGAGAAAGACTGTAAATATCTTCCGCATTCTTCACTTCCGGTTCACTGCGGGAAGCCAGAATCCTGAGCCTCTCGCTGTTGAATTCCATCGTGCTGAGATTGACGCATCTTGATACAAGAACACGCATCTGATCCGCGCTTAAGCCGTATACAGTCGCAAGCTTTCCGATCAATGCCAGATTCTCGCGTGTTCTCAATTCAACCGGGAAGACAAGCGCGCTTGTGGATGAAATGAAATGTTCATAATCAAAGCGGATCGTCGTATCATCCTCAATTGAGAAGCGGTAGTTCGGTCTGACCGTTTTTTCTTCTTCGGTTTCCGTGATGTCAGATTTCCATACAGCCGCGCGGGTGATGTCCTGATAGCCCTGGGTGGAAAGCGAACCGCCTGCGACAAGCAAAAGTGCTGTATCGGCAATTTCAGCGGAAACAGTCTGGCGGAAACGGTTCATATATAACGATGAAGCCGCAAAGTTCGCTGTGCTCATCGGCGTATTGAGAAGATAGATGTAGGATGCGCTGTCATTCACCTTCCGGCACCATACTTTTACCAGCATGAATTCTTCCAGCTTCGCAAGCGCCCGGTCAAAGGCAAGCGGATCCAGGGATGTCAGAGTGAACAGCCGCATATGGCTGCGTCCGCTCAGCTCCGTGCCTGCTTCCGATGCCATGGTCAGATACAGAACAGCGGCCTGCGGCGTAATCAGCGGCTGATAGAATTCCATCAGGCAGCGGATGGAATCAAATGAGATGCCGCCGTTAAGTTCACACCGGTAGGTATCAGTCGCCTGCGCTGCCATGGCGGATCTCCTTTCTCAGATCGCGGATATACAGATTGATCTGATGATCCAGTTCCTCCAGCGATCCGTCATTATAAATGACTTTGTCAGCCATTGCGCATTGCTTTGCGGGATCCATCTGGCTGTCATAGCGGGCATTGGCCTCTTCTTGCGTATAATCGCGGTCTTCCATCATTCTCTTCACTGCTGTTTCCCTGGAACATGTAATGACCAGTGTATGATCGAACAGGTCCTGCCAGCCGGCATCAAACAGCAGCGGCACTTCGGCAAAGACTGCCGGAATCTCCTGATTGCGTTCAAAGAATTTCAGAAGGCCTTCCTTCACATAAGGATGGGTGATTGCGTTCAGATCTTCCCTTGCCTGATCATCATGAAAGATGATGCCGGCAAGCGCGGATGAACTGATTCTTCCGTCTTCGCCGATCACTTCTTTTCCGAAGCGGTTCACAATCTTTTCAAAACAGGGATTGTTTGGATGCAGGGCCATCTTAGCGTACTGATCGCTGTTGAATACAGGAAAGCCCCTGCGTTTTAAAAGAATCGATACGGTTGTCTTGCCGGACGCGATTGTTCCGGCCACTCCGATTTTAATCATATCTTTCCTGCTCCTTTCTTATTTCTGACAATGCGGACAGTAGTAGCTTGAACGTCCGCCGATCCGTTTGACATGAATTTCACTGCCGCATCTTCTGCAGATCTTCTGCGAATGCACGCAGCAGTCGTTCTGGAACATTCCCGTTACCCCGAGAGAAGAAGTATAGGTGCGGATGGTTGTGCCGCCCATCGCAATCGCTTCAGACAGGATTCTTCTTGTCTCATTGACGATGTTTTCTTCATCCTTTTTCGTGATGCGGGCACAGGATCTGCCAGGCCTTAAACCGCAGGCGGAAAGGATTTCATCTGCATAGATATTGCCGATTCCGGCGGTAAAGGACTGGTCCAGCAGCATCGATTTCAGCGGCTGCTTCTTTCCTTTGCGGAAAGAACGGACATAGGCCGCATTGAATGCTTCATCAAAGGGCTCCGGGCCAAGATCGTTGAAATGGCTGAAATCCTCATCAATATCAGTAATGAACATCCGTCCGAATTTCCGGGTATCCCGATAGCGCAGCTGCCTGCCGTCTTTCAGTGAAAAGATCACATGAATATGGCGGTCATACGGTTCTTCGGGCTGCTGTACATAATACTTTCCTTCCATGCGCAGATGGGAGACAAGCGTCACATGATCCATCCGGAAGATGAGATATTTCCCCCTTCTTTCAAAGCGGCGGAAATGTTCTCCTTCCAGCTTTCTGCAGAAGTCATCTCTGTCCCCTTCGATCATTTTCGGATAGAGAATCTGCACATGATCGATACATGCGTCTTTGATCAGATGCTCAAGGGTTCTGACAACCGTTTCAACTTCAGGAAGTTCCGGCATTTACTTGGCCTCGTACCAGGTCTTTCCGATCGCGCATTCAGCGCTCAGAGGAACCTTGAGTTTCATCGCGTTCTCCATGCCGTCGCGGATCAGTTCCTTCATCGTTTCGATTTCTTCTTCCGGAACATTGAAAATCAGTTCGTCATGAACCTGCAGGATCATTCTGCTCTTTACACCTGCTTTTTTCATCATATCGTCGATATGGATCATCGCGATCTTGATCAGATCGGCTGCCGATCCCTGAATCGGCGCGTTCATTGCGGCACGCTTGCCGAATTCACGGACCATGCGGTTCGGATTTTTGATTTCCGGAATTTCTCTTCTGCGTCCGGAAAGCGTTTCGACATAGCCGTTCTTTTCGCAGAAGGAAACAAGTGATTTCATATAGGTCCGGATTCCCGGATATTTTTCATAATAGCGGTCAATGAAGTCAGCTGCTTCCCAGCGGGAAACACCGAGCTGTTCGGCAAGGCCGAAATCGGAAATTCCGTAGACAATGCCGAAATTGACGGTCTTCGCGCTTCGGCGGTCAGCAGGCGTAACTTCCTCTTCCGTCTTGTCAAAGACGTCCATCGCGGTTTTGGTATGAATATCAATGCCGGAGTTGAAAGCTTCAATCAGGCTCTTTTCATCCGCCATATCCGCCAGCATACGCAGTTCAATCTGATGATAGTCGCTGGAAATCAGCACACAGCCTTCATCCGGCAGGAATGCCCTGCGGATTTCACGGCCCTGCTCATCGCGGACACTGATATTCTGCAGATTCGGTTCACTGGAGGAAAGACGTCCGGTCTGGGTTGCACACTGATTGTAGACCGTATGGATACGTCCGTCTTTGTAAATATACTTCTTGAGGCCTTCCGCATAAGTGCTGTAGATTTTGGAAAGCTTGCGGTAAGTCAGAATATGCGGAATGATTTCATGTTCGCCAGCCAGCTTTTCCAGCTTGTCAGCCGAAGTGGAACGCTTTTTGCCGGAAGGAAGTCCGAGATCATCATATAAGATATCGCCGAGCTGCTTGGGGGAATTGATATTGAATTCCTTTCCCGCAAGGCGCCAGATTTCCGCCTGTTCCTTTTCGATTTCAGCCAGTGTGCGCTGTGCGATCTCATCCAGGATATCCATTTCACAGCGGATTCCTTCTTCTTCCATCTCAAACAGAATCGAAGTCAGCGGCATTTCCATTTCTTCATAGAGCTTTTCCATTTTAAAGGAACGGATCACTTCCATCGCTCTGGTTTTCAGATCGAAAATATTCTTTGCGCTTTCTGCTCCATATGCAGTCTGCTTTTCTTCATCCGCGAAAAGAACCGGTTTATTCGGCTTTCCGTAGACATCTTCATAGCTGACCGATGTGCTCATTTCATAATGCTCAAAGATCTTATCTTCCGAAGTCAGTGTGGAATCGGAAAGCGCCGCAAGGATCATTGCGTCATCATGCCATTTGATTTCGATGCCGGCTTTTCTGCATAAATGCATTGCCCGCTTGATATCAAAACCGATCTTTTCAGAAGATTCATCCGCCAGCGCTTTCAGAAGCGCAGCGTCATTCTTTGCGTCTTCAAGTGAAATATAAACGGATGATGTGCCGTCGCTGATACCGAAACCGTGAATGTCCGCTTCCAGGAAAAATGCATTTTCTCCATCGACAAACACACTGAACGGCTTTTCATAGAAGAAGGAAGGAACTTCCGAAACACGTGTGAATGTGATCTCCTTCATTTCTTCTTCGGCTGTCTGCTGCGTCTGTCCGTTATAAGAAGCAGCGATTTCTTCAAACCGGGAAGCCAGAGCGTTCATATCCAGTGTGCGCAGGAAGGCGATCAGAGAAGGATAATCGGGATGGAAGAGAAGATCATCCGCGTCCATATCAACTTCCACATCGCGTCTGATCGTTGCCAGTTTCTTGGAAAGCAGCGCCGATTCATGGCCGCCTGAAATCTTTTTATATAATGCGCCTTTGAGTTCATCTTCATGGGCAAGGACTTCTTCGACGGTGCCGTACTGCTGAAGAAGCTTTAATGCCGTCTTTTCTCCGATGCCGGCAATGCCCGGAATGTTGTCGCTCTTATCCCCCATCAGACCCTTCATATCAATGATCTGCAGCGGTTCGATTCCCATCTCTTCCTTTAATACTGCCGGGGTCATCAGATCCATTTCGGTGATGCCCTTTTTCATGAGCAGAACGGAAGTTGTATCATCAATCAGCTGCAGCATGTCATGGTCGCTGGTCAGAATATAGGTATTGAAATCGGGGTTTTTCTTTGAAACTGTACCGATCAGATCGTCGGCTTCGATATCGGGCATTTCCACCCATTTGATTCCGAATGCGTCAAGGCAGTCCCTGACCATCTGAAACTGGGGTACCAGATCATCCGGTGCCGGTTTTCTGCCGCCTTTGTATTCGGGATAGATATCATGCCGGAATGTATGCTTGCCGGCGTCAAACGCAATCAGCAGCGAATCCGGTCCGACTGTTTCAATGGCTTTCTGCACCATCTGCACAAATCCGAATACGGCATTGGTCGGCAGACCTTCTTTTGTGGTCATCGGCCTTCCGTATGCGGTTGCGTAATATGCACGGAACAGCATGGAATTGCCATCCGCAATCATCAGTTTCTTCATCATTATTCTCCATCCTGTACGCCTTCGGCATCTTCTGATACTTCTTCATCCGATGCTTCGGGAGCGTCTTCTTCCGTGACCGGAAGCGTGTTCTGTTCGCTGGCTCTTGCCGTTTTCATGGTTTCCAGCACACTGAGGTTTTCATACATCAGTGAAAGATAATCCTTGCCTTCGGCAATCTCCGCTTCGGTCAGTGAAGAAAGATTGCTGAGCTCGACTCTTGTAAGCATCAGTTCGCTTTCCAGACGGTCAAACAGAGCGATCATGTCCTCGCTCATATTCGGTTCATAGACGATAAAGCGGACATCATCCTGCAGGATTCTGCTCTTGATGATTTCCAGCTGCTTCTCATCCGGCAGTACGCCGAATCTTGAAAGAATGACCGGGTAGACCTGGAATCCGTAAGTCTTCTGCCAGTTGCCGAAGCTTGCCGTCATTGAGACAAAGCGGATCTGCTGGGAATTGGCAAGAAGCGAAGTCGCGAGGTTCTGATACTGGGCGTCAAGATTGATCAGATCAGCTTCCAGCTTATCGAGATTTTCCTTGAAAAGCGTTTCGTTTTCCGGATAGGTTCTGACCAGATACTGATAAATATCCTTTGCCATTGAAAGCATCGCGATCGGGTCGTTCCAGAGATACAGATCCAGCGTATTCATATCGACCGAATTGAATTCTTCCCCTTTGTAATACGGCGATTCCACAAAGCTGACCACACCGTCGGTAATTACCTGGGTATAGCGCTTGAAAGGATAAACCGCGTTCAGTGTGGAAAGATCATTGCGCACAATACCGCTTTCACTGATTTCATTTCCGTAAACGGTAAGATACGGTTCAAGATCGCCGATATGGAACAGAATCGCGTATTTGGAAAGAATGGATTCATAATCATCACGGATCTGTGCCCGCTGCACGATTGTGGTGTCATCCTGCAGAGACACGGACTGCACGGTATTGCCGGCAAGTCTCTGAATCAGATAGCCGATCGGATAAACGGTATAGGCGATGCCGTTTCTGACATTGGCACATCCCGTGCTGACGGCAATCATCAATGCGCATAACACGCACAGCAGTTTGTTCTTCATGACTCCTCCACGGCAGGTTTCTGCACGAGTTCTTCTTCGTCTTTGAAATATCTTCTCAGGATCACCCTTACAACAAGATAGCCCGGCACCGCCGTCACAAAACCGGCAAACCCGAGCAGTGTGCTCGCACAGAAGATGGAAAACAGTGTCCAGAGCGGCGAAAGTTTGAGATTGCGCGAATGGACCATCGGGGTGATGACATATTCATCAAGCTGACTCAGCAGCATAATCATGCCGATCAGGATCAGAATGCTGGAATACGGCAGCTGCAGCGCCGTCAGGATACCGATGACATTGACCGATGTCGGACCGACATACGGAATGATCAATGAGACGGAAGACGCGATGCCGAGAATCAGCCAGTCGGGATGGCCGACAAGCAGATACAGCAGTGAATATTCAACCGAGCGGATCACCATCAGGGCTGCCATAGAGCGCAGGTAATCCGATATTTCTTCATCGATTTCAAAGACGCATTCATAGAACTGCTTTGAGATGCGTCTTGTGATCAATACGGTGTAATAGCGGATCTTTTCCCATTCAAAGCACATGAAGATCGAAATAATCATCGAAAGCAGCGTGATAATCAGCGTTCCGAGCGCTGTGGAAACCAGTTCCGGAAGCGCTGAAGAAACACCGGGAATCAGCCCTTTGACATCGGTCAGTGTTTCAATCGACGCATCAAACATCTGTGTGACCCATGACGCGTCTCCGGTATAGTGCTCATAGACAAATGACCGGATCCACCGCACGGCACCGATCAAAGAATTCATAAAATCCGAAAGCCGGTTGATCAGCATCGGGATCAGAGAAGCCGCAAGCCAGATCAATAATCCCAGCAGCAGAAGGTAAAGTGCCGGAATCATGATCTTGCGCGATATCCCGTGCTTTTCCCCGAATCCGATTGCGTCATGCATGATATAGGCAATCACAAAGCCGATCACAAACGGACGGATACAATACCAGACCTTGTGCAGCAGTCCGCTCCAGAATCCTGCTGTTAACTGCAGCAGCAGAACCACCAACAATAACAGCACAATCCGGATCAATCCCCTGACGGAAAGATCGTCTCTCAGTTTTTCTGTTAACCTCGCAATAAAAGACATAGTATTACCTTCTGTTTATTATATCATTTTTACGCATCTGTTCCATGCCGCCGTCAAGGGTTTCTGCGGCAATGGAATACCATCCGGAAGAAGTGACGATCAGATGATCGAGAACCCGCACTCCCATGAGTCTGCCGGCTTCCATCATCCGCTGCGTCATCGCGATATCATTCATGCTCGGGGTCAGATCCCCTGCCGGATGATTATGGACAAGAATCAAATGAGTGCTTCCGCATAAAAGCGCTTCCCGGAAGATTTCACGGGGATAGACTGCTGACTGGTTGATCGTTCCGACAAACAGCACTCTCCAGCTGATGATGCGGTTATGGGTATCCAGATACAGTACCATGAATTTTTCCTGCAGCTCATTTCCGATTTCGCTCTGCAGCCACCGCACGATTTCCTGCGGGCTGTTCATGACATCGCTTTCCATCGCTGTTTCGCATAACGCCCGCCTGCTGATTTCAAAACATGCCGCAAGCTCAACCGCTTTGACTTTCGAGATTCCCCGGATGGACGCAAGCTCATTCACGCTCATCCGCTGAATGCCGCTGATTCCTTTTGATTTCTTCAGCAGCTGTTCTGCTGTTTCCAGTACCGACTGTCCTTTGGTTCCGGTCCGCAAAATCAGAGCGAGAAGCTCGGCCGTGGAAAGACATCTTAATCCATAGCGCAGTGCTTTCTCTCTTGGTTTTTCATTTTCATTCAATTCCGCGATCAATGCCATGTTGCACCTCCGCACGATTATTCAAAAGAAAACACGCATTACTGCGTGCTCTCTTCAAAATTTTTCAGCATTTCGCATCCGCGCCGTTCACCGAATACATAGCTGCCGCTCTGCGGAACCATAATACTGGCGTTAAAGAAGCGTCCGATGGAATAGCCGCATCCTGCAAGCATTTTCCCGCATGCAAGATTGGCAGTATCCACATAGGCATAGATGCCGGTGCACCAGTCAGTTTCTTTGACTTCTTCCTCAAGCTTCTGCAGTGCCTGTTTCCCATACCCTTTTGAAGTATGTTCCTTTACGATCACAATATCCAGTTCAGCCGCCCTGTTTTCATAGCGGCTCAGTTCAATCTTGCCGATCAGGGAATCTTCAAGATAAACCGCTCTGACCAGAAGGTCTTTGCCGTTGGATGTGCCGGTCTGCACTGCCTTGAGATAGCGGAATGTATTTTCCTTTTCAAGCGGAACAGGGATCTGAACCAGGCAATGGCTCTGATCCACCCTGCGGTAGAGATCATTCATCACTTCATAGCGCAGAGGCCATGGTTTCAGTTCGATCATCTTAGTCCGTTCAGCTCAGTATCAGCTGGCAAGCCAGGGAACATTGAGGACTGACGGATATGGCGTCCAGATGCCGATCAATGCGCCGAGAAGTCCGATTGCGATCAATACAATCACCATAAACAGCGGCGATCTGTTTTTCTTTGCCATTAAGGTATAGCTGAACCATACCGCCAGCAGTCCGAAGAGACCCGGCAGTACATAAGAAACCAATGTCATAATGCCGACAGAAGAATCCGCATTTCCGAATTCCGCAGCGCTTCCGATCGCCCGTGTCATGACGGCGCTCAATGCACCGAGCATGAATACGCCGGCAATTCTTGAAGCATGTTTTAAAGCATCCGCATGTTTCATGAATGACTCAGCTGCCCGGACTCCCTTTGCGTAGCCTGTATTGATCAGGATCATGCGGCAGACAATTGAAATCACTGCCGGAATGATGACCATCAGCACAGCCCCGAGCGTATTGCCCTCAGAAGCCAGCGCCGCGCAGGCCATTGCGCAGAACGGAATCAGAAGATAGCGGAACAGTCCGGTTCCAAGCGAATCAATGGAAGCGCTCATTGCGGTGCGCACGGAACGGATGGTTTCCGGATCCGCTTTCTGCTGTTCCAGGGCAAGAACGGTTCCCATTGTCAGAGTTGTAAGCATGGAAGAAGCTTTCACGGTTTCCAGATGGTGTCCGATGCATAAGGAAAGATCTTCTTCATTGGTATGAATCTTTTTGAGTGCCGGCATCAATGCCCATGCCCAGCCGATGGATTCCGATGTTTCCGCATTATGGGAAGCACCTGCAAGAATTGAGCGCAGGGCAACGGCGCTCAGTGTTTTTTTATCCAGAGGATAAGCTTCATTGGTATCCTGATAGACACCTGTTCCTACTACCACCATTCCTTGCCTCCTTTCTCGATTTTCTTTGTTTCATTTGTCTGTGCTCCGGATTCAGAACGGATATGATAATCCATCGCTGAAATGCCGAACGCGATCATTCCGCAGATCAGCAGTACCGGCCAGCCGCGGTTTGCCGAAAGGAACGCCGCCGCCAGTCCGAAACCGGCAAGATATGCGCCGGGAATCTGCTTTGCATTCAGGTTCCTGAGCAGAATCGCAATACCGACAGCCGATACCAGCACGCCTGCCGCATGGAGACCGCCGGCAATCCAGCCGTAGGAAGATGTCAGTGTCACAAGACCGTTTACAATATCATTGCCATAGGACGCAAGAATCATTGCGCATGCGCCGTATACGGCACCGGTAATGATGAGCGAAAGAAGCAGCGGTACAAGCAGTCCGCTTTCCTTTCTGTTCTGCGCGCCTTTTCTTGCGGCAGGAAGGAAAACAGTATTGATGAGACCTGTGATTTCCTTGAGCAGATAGCTGATTCCGAAGAATGCGGCTGCCGCTGCCGCGCTTTCCGTCGCGGAAGTTCCGTTTACGGCAAGCACTGCTGCCGCAAGGGACGGAAGAATATAGTTGGTGCTGTAAAGCTGATCAAATGTGATTGCCCCAAGTTCCAGCACTGCCCCTGCCGCAAGGCCTGCCGGCGCATTTCCCAGTACGGCACCGAAAATCGTGCATGCCGCAAGTGGTCTGTGCAGTGTGCGGGTAAATGTATTTTCATCAGCCGCCATCAGAAATGCGGCGATGAAGATCATAAAGTTCATATTTCATTGCCTCCCGGTTCAGTCGTCATATTCCGCTTCCGCCTCGCTGTAGACATAGCGCAGAGTCTGCTTCTTTCCTTCATCCACAGCCAGTTCAGCAAGATCCGTCACGTCGGATACATAAGCTCTTGACAGGTTGACCTGCATTAACATACCGAGATTGACGCCGGTCACGATCTCAATTTTCTGATCGGTCATCTTCTCTTTCATTTCCACCGATTCCTTATACGGTGCCCCTTCAAATACATCAACGAGAATCAGGATCCCGCTGCAGTCTTTCATGTCGCGGATCGCGTCGCGCAGACGGAATTCAAGATCATCAATTGTATCTTCGAACCTGAAATCCACTGCCGTGAACTTTTCAGGCTTACCGGCGAGCAGATGCAGTGCCGATTCCATCCCCGTCGCGTATTTGCCGTGTCCGGTCACAATTACGCCTATCATAAAAAAACCTCCATTTGGATATTATTATACCAATTCATTTCATGATAAGCACGTCATTGTATGTGCCTGACAACAAACCTGCACAGCTTTTGATCCGATGAATTATAATGAACACGGAGGTACTTCTTATGAAGATCAGAAGCAGCAGGATTTTCGTGCATTCCGATCTGATTCCCTGTGTCATTGAAACAGAAAACGGAATCATTTCCCGCATCCATCCATATGAAACAGAAGCCGATCTTGATTACGGCGATCAGATCATCATCCCCGGCATGATTGATGTCCATTGCCACGGCGCTTACGGTTTCGATACCGATTATGCCGATCCCGAAGGACTCAGAAAATGGGCTGCCGGCATTGTGCAGGAAGGCGTCACCGGTTTTCTTGCGACAACCATTACCGAAAAGAAAGATGTACTGCTCAAGGCTGTCCGCAATGTCGCGGATGTTGTAAAGCAGGGATATGAAGGCGCGCGCATTCTCGGCATTCATTTTGAAGGCCCCTATCTCGATATGGCTTATAAAGGCGCCCAGCCTCCCGAAGCAATCGTACCCGCTTCCATTGAAGAATTCAAAGAATATCAGGAAGCCGCCGACGGTCTGATCCGCATCATCACCCTGGCTCCTGAACACGATCCGGATTTCGCACTGACACGCTGGTGCGCAGCCCATGATGTGGCTGTTTCCATCGGCCATACATCCGCCTCTTATGCTCAGGCAGTCCTGGCAGCTGCCAACGGCGCAAAGTCAGTCACTCATACATACAACGCGATGACGCCGCTGAAACACCGCGAAAACGGAACGGTCGGTGCCGCATTGCGCATGCGGGATCTTTACAGTGAGATCATCTGCGACTGCAATCACAGCACGCCGCAGGCACTCAATATCTTCTTCCATTCCAAAAATCCGGATAAGGCAGTCATGATTTCCGATTCCTTAATGTGCAAAGGCTTTGAACCCGGCACAAAGTTCCTGTTCGGCGGACACGAAATCGAGATTTACCCGGACGGCAGCGCACATCTGGTGGAAGAAAAGAATCTTGCCGGATCGACTATGAAAATGAATGACGGCCTGCGCAATCTGGTAAAGAAAGCAATGGTTCCGTTTGAAAATGCGGTCATGAGCGCCACCCATAATCCGGCCTGCCTGATCGGCATGGGAAACAGACTGGGCAAAATCGAAGTCGGCTATGATTGCGATCTGGCGGTTCTGGATGAAGACTTCCATGTCATCGAGACTTTCTGCAAAGGCATCCCGATGCTGAAATAATAAAGAACAGAACCGGTAAGGACTGCGGGAGGTGCAGCAGTCTTTTTATGTCCGGTATTCTTCTGCAAAAAAAAACACATTTCAACCATCAGGCGAACCGGCTTGCATACTGCGTTATTGGAACCCTTCCGCGACTTCCGTATAATGAAGCCGTGATCACAGAACAATCATGATACATGGAGGATCAATATATGGAACTGGGAAAAAAGATCAGACAGCTTCGCTATAAAGCCGGTCTTACACAGGAACAGCTTGCCGAAAGACTCGGCATCGGACCGCAGTCCGTCTCCAAATGGGAAAACGCCGTATCCATGCCGGATATCACCGCCCTTCCTCTGATTGCCGAAACCTTCGGCGTATCCATCGATGATCTATTCGACTTAAGCAGCGAACAGCATCTGAACCGGATTGAAAACAGCCTTGATATCAACGAGGAAATTTCACAGGATCTGTTCCGTGAATACGAAGACTTTCTGAAGGCACAGCTTGATGATGCGTCAAACGGACATCGTGCAGAAAGTCTGCTTGCATATCTGTATTGGCACCGTATGAATTCAAATGCCATAAAAGCTTCCCGCTATGCGAAAGATGTGATTCAAAAGGCTCCGGGAGAAAAGGACTGTCAATGGATCCTGAACAAAGCAGAGGGCCATGCCGCATGGGACTGGAATATGTGCAATCATACAAAAGCAATCGCATTCTGGAGCGATGTCGCTGAAAAAAATCCGGATATACGCCTGCCCTATCTCTATCTGATCGACAACCTGCTTGCCGATCACCGCGCAGACGAAGCAGAAACGTATCTGCAGAAAGTAAGCAGTCTTCATGACGCAAGACCCTTTATGATTCAGGTTTACAAGGCGCATATTGCGCTTGCCCGTTTTGATGAAACCACTGCAGACAGGATGATCGAAAATCTCGTTTCTGAATATCCGGATGACGTTAACTTCCTGTTTGAAGCTGCACAGTATTATGCGAAAAAAAGCGATTATGCCAAAGCAGTCGGACTCTATGAGCAGTCTTTTGAAAAAGAAAAACACAGACCGCGCTTTACTGATGCATTGATGTCCATCGCTGACATCTATGAGATTATGGGTGAATATGCAAAAGCAGCGGATACGTATGACCGCATCATCGATCTGCTGGAAAACGAATGGGGCTTCAAAGAAGATACCGGGCTGCAGAATGCGCGCAAAGAAAAAGTGCGTCTGCTGGCAAAAGCACAGAAGATGTAATAATCACCGACAGGAGCTGATCAGGATTGTATCGATTCTGAAAAGCTCTTTTTATAATGAAAAACGGGATGGCTGCTGAAGTCATCCCGTATGATTCAAATCATCTGAATTGTTTTTGTTTAGCTGAACAGTTTTGCAATATCATTCCATGTCACGAATAACATGAATCCGATTAGCAGAACCCAGCAGGCCGCCATCAGAACTGTTTTTACTTTCGTATTCAGTTCTTTGCCGACAACGGTTTCCGCAAGTGTAATAACCACCTGGCCGCCGTCGAGCACCGGCAGAGGAAGCAGATTGAAGATGCCGACATTCATGGACAGCTGGGCAACCAGCGCCATAAAGCTTCCGAATCCCATTGCCGCATATGTTTCCGTCGCCTGGTAGATGCCTACAGGTCCGGAGAACTGACTGAATCCGGATCCATGGAAAATCGAAGCGATCGTGATGACAAGAAGACGGAAGATCGTCCCCATTTCCGCCAGACCGTAATACCAGCAGTTCACAAGATTGACGGTCTTTGTTTCACCTTCCGAACCGACAATACCGATCAGATACATGCCGCTTTCTTCATCATAAGCCGGCTGCACCTGCAGTTCCATCGTTTCGCCGTTGCGTTCAATCACATAGGTTTCCAATCCGGAATATCCGTTTGAGAATGTCTGCATGTCAAGATACGTGTCCACTTCCGCGCTGGATCCGTCTTCCTTGATGATTTTACGGATCACATCGCCGCTCATGAACCCTGCTTTTTCTGCAGGCGATCCTTCCACGACCTGACTGACCACCGCCTTGGCAGGTTCATAGAATACACCGTTGGAAAGGAAGATCATCGAGAAGATAATCCATGCCAGCATGAAGTTCATGAACACACCGGCCAGCATGATGATCACCTTCTGCCACCAGGGCTTATTGATCAGTCTTCTGTCCTCTGCCACTTTCACATCCGGATACATCTCATCGCCATCCTGTTCGCCGGCCATGGAAACATAGCCGCCGATCGGAATTGCGCGGATGGAATAGACTGTTTCCTTTCCCTTCTTCTGGAAAATCGCAGGGCCCATTCCGAATGAGAATTCATAGCAGTAGACACCGAACTTCTTGGCTGCAGCCAGATGCCCTGCTTCATGAATCACAATGATTAGAGAAAGAAGAATCAGAAAATAAACAATTGTCATTTCACATCTCCATCTATCATTTTCAAAGCGAATGACTGACCCCATGCATTGGCTTCAATCAGGTCCTGAACATCATTCACTTCTTTAAAAGGCGCTCTGTAAACAGCTGAAATCACGATATCCTCGATTTTGAGGAACGGGATTTTTCCCTGTCTGAACGCAAGGTTCGCAGCTTCATTTGCCGCATTCATCACACCGGGCAGATTGCCGCCCTTGCGTCCTGTTTCATATGCCAGCGAAAGCAGCGGGAAGCGTCTGACATCGGGCTTTTCAAAATGCAGTTCTGCGATTTCCGCAAGATCGAGCGGCTTGTCCTGATGCAGCTCAAAACGGTCCGGCCAGCTGAGCGCATACTGAATCGGCAGGCGCATATCCGGTGCCCCGAGCTGGGCAATAACGCTGTGATCGCGGTATTCCACCATGGAATGAATCACCGATTCCCTGTGCATCAGCACATCGATATGATCATAATCGACATCAAAGAGCCAGTGGGCCTCCATGACCTCAAAGCCCTTGTTCATCATATCGGCGCTGTCGATTGTGATTTTCGCGCCCATTGACCAGTTGGGATGGGCAAGTGCCTGTTCAACTGTCACGTCTTTCAGTTCCGCTCTTGTTTTTGTACGGAAGCTGCCGCCGGAAGCGGTGATAATCAGACGCAGAAGATCATCTTTCCTGTTTCCCTGCAGGCACTGGAAAATCGCCGAATGTTCGGAATCAATCGGATAGAGTTTCTGTCCGTATGTTTTCAATGCGCGGTTGATCAGTTCGCCGCCGACAACCAGCGTTTCCTTATTGGCAAGCGCGACATCATGATGATTCTGAATCGCTGTCAGTGTCGGCATGAATCCGACAAATCCGACAAGCGCGTTGACAAGTACATCATAGTCCTTCAAAGCCGCAAGCTCATTCAGTCCCTCATCGCCGCAGACAAACCGGATGTCAGGATATTCCTGCTGCAGGTTTTCCATATCGCTCTGATTCTGCACGCAGACTGTATGCGGATGGACATCTGCGAGGATTTCCTTCAGCTTTGCGATATTTTTTCCGGCGCTGAGCGCTTCGATTTCAAAAAGATCCGGATGCTGAAGGACAACATCAATTGTCTGCACGCCGATGGATCCGGTTGCCCCTAACAATACAAGCCGTTTCATGCAAACCCCCATACAATCAGCAGTCCGCTGAATACCATTAAGCAGAAAATAATCGAATCAACACGGTCCAGGATTCCGCCGTGCCCCGGGAAGAGATTGCCGAGATCCTTGATGCCGAATCTGCGCTTGATGCTGGAGAAGGCAAGATCGCCGATCTGGGCGACTGCCGGCAGAATCAAAGAAGCAGAGACAAGAAGTCCCATAGGAAGATGTTTGCAGAAGAACATCGCAAACACAAAGGAAAGGATAGCGCCGGTGGCATAGCCGCCGATGGAGCCTTCCCATGTCTTGTTCGGGGAAACGCGCGGAATCATCTTATGCTTTCCGAATGCGACGCCGAAGAAATAGGCACCGGTATCGCAGCCGAAACATGCGAATGCGATATAGAGAAGCACGTAGACTGCTGTTGCCTGATCGGCATAGATAAACTGCACGCAGCGGATCGCAAGACCCGTTAACATCGTCATCAGAAACGAATATGCGACAAGATCGGTTGTGATGTTTTCATCGAGCAGTTCAATCGTAAAGAGAATGACAAGCCATAAAGCGATCACTGCCGCAAGATGGGTTGTCGGCACAAACCAGATTCCGGCAATTGCCGCAAAATCCAGAGCCGCCATGATATAGGAGTTCTTATGAAACAGATTCGCTGTCTCCCAGGCTGCCATGCATGCGATTGCCGCAAGCAGGATCTTCATCGGGATGCCGCCGATGATCGCGATCGGCACACATACCGCGATCATTGCCAGGGCAACCAGGGTTTTGATCATCATCTTACTCATTTCTGCCTCCGAACCTTCTGTCTCTGTGGGAGTATTCATCCAGGCACTTGGCCAGGATCTCCGGTGTGAATGCCGGCCATGATTCCTTTACAAATTCCATTTCCGCATAGGCGATCTGCCACAGCAGATAATTGGAAATGCGCTGTTCGCCGCTTGTGCGGATCAGCAGGTCGACATCCGGGAATTCCTTCGTATCAAGGTGGGAAGAAATCATTTCTTCAGTGATCTCTTCCGGATTCACATTTCCCTCTTTCACTTCTTCTGCAATCTGGACCATCGCCCTGCGGATTTCATCGCGGGAACCGTAGTTGATCGCAATGATCAGGTTCAGTCCGGTATTGTTTTTGGAATCTTCCGCAGCCTTGAGAATGACTTTTCTTGTGCCTTCAGGAAGGCCGTCAATATCCCCGATCAGACGGATGCGGAAACCGCGCTCCATAAATTCGGGCATGAAAACATTGAACAGATAACCGGGAAGCTTCATCAGATAGCCGACTTCATCGGCCGAACGCTTCCAGTTTTCGGTTGAGAAAGCATAGAGTGTCAGGTATTTGACGCCGAGTTCATTCGCGGCGATCGCTATGTTACGGACATTGTCGGCTCCCGCCTTATGGCCAGCGGTTCTCGGAAGTCCCTTCGACTTCGCCCAGCGGCCGTTTCCGTCCATGATAATTGCCAGATGTTTACATTCTTTCATAGAAACCTCCATGGGTAACGGGACTATTATACTACGTTTCTCGCATGATTCAGAGAATCACCGTTTTCATCAAATATTAACAATGACGCAGGATTGAGATCAAAGCGGACCTCCCCGGATAGCCGCATTCCTTTTTCAAGTGCGATCAGCACATCGGTATCCCCTGCTTTTACAAGAGCCTGATCTGCTTCATAGCCTTTTTTCAGCGAGATCAATTTACCGCTGAATTTCCCTTCATTGGATATGCAGGCAGCTGAAGGCCGGAAGGCAATTGTTTCAGCCGAAGGAGGAACCGGATATGTGTCTTCCAGCTGCTCAAACAGCTTTGTGCCGCGGGTCACTTTATTGACGGATGTTTCTCCCAGGAAATCAGCCGCAAAGAGATTGGGCGGATCGTTATAGAGCGATAATGGCGTTCCCATTGCCGCAATGCGTCCGTCCTTCATCAGGATCAGCTGATCGGCAAGCGCCATCGCTTCCGTCTGATCATGGGTGACGGTGATCATTGTCATCCCCTTTTCTTTCTGCAGCCTGCGCACCTCTTCGCATAGTTCCTGCGCAAGTCTTGTATCAAGGGAGGAAAACGGCTCATCCAGCAGCAATATCGAGGGTTCGCGGATCATTGCCCGGGCGATGGATACACGCTGCTTTTCTCCGCCGGAAAGCGAAAGCGGATACCGTTCCTGAAGTTTTTCGATATGCAGCATGCGCGCGCTTTCTTCTGTCCGTCTTTGAATTTCCTTTTGATCAAATCCGAGCTTTGCCATTCCATAGGCAATGTTGTCTTTGACCCGTGTATGATCAAACAGCGCCGGCGTCTGAAAGATCATCGATATTCTCCGCTCTGCCGGAGTCAGAGCACTGACATCTTTCTCATCAAAATAAACGGATCCCCCATCCGGTTTTTCCAGTCCGGCAATACATCGCAGCAGCGTCGTTTTGCCGGCACCGGAAGGTCCGAGAATCACACAGGATGATCCGTCTTCCACAGTAAAAGAAACGTCTTTTACAGCCGCGTGTTCCCCATAGTTCCGGTTCAGTTTTTCCAGATGAATCCGTGTCATATGCATTCCCAAAAAAAGGGTGCGCCGGCACCCTATATGTCAATCAGACTTTCAGAACTTCCTTGCTCTTGGCATCGGCCATCTGGTCGATCTTCTTTGTGTAGCTGTCTGTCAGCTTCTGGATTTCCTTTTCAGCGTCCTTCTGAACGTCTTCATCCATTGTTTCATCTTTCTTGACAGCTGTCATCGCTTCTCTTCTGATGTTTCTGATCTGAACTTTAGCTTCTTCCGCAAGCTTGGAAACTTTCTTTGTCATTTCCTTTCTTGTTTCACCGGTCAGCTGAGGAACAGTCAGACGGACAACAGAACCGTCATTCTGCGGGTTGATGCCCAGGTCAGCAGCGTTGCATGCCTTTTCGATGTCACGGAGTGAGCTCGGGTCATAAGGCTTGATGACGAGTGTACGGCCTTCCTGTACGGAAATACCGGCGATCTGGTTCAGCGGTGTCGGCGATCCGTAATAGTCAACCATTACTTTATCGAGCATTTTTGCGTTAGCCATGCCTGTGCGCACGGTGTTGAGTTCAGACTGCAGATGATCGACTGCCTTGTCCATTTTCACTGTACTGGAATCGATAATTGCGTATGTCATTATTTAATTCTCCTCCTTGCTGATGATCGTTCCGATTTTTTCTCCCTTGCAGGCCTTCACAATATTTCCTTTTTCATTCATGTTGAAGACCATAATTTCCATATTGGTATCCATACACATGCTGGTTGCGGTGGAGTCCATAACCTCAAGTCCTTCATTGAGCAGATCGAGGTATGTCAGATGGTCATAGCGCTTGGCGTTGGGATCCTTTTTCGGATCTGCGGAATAGACGCCGTCAACGCCGTTCTTTGCCATCAGGATGACATCTGCACGGATTTCGCTTGCACGCAGCGCCGCGGTTGTGTCGGTTGAGAAGTAAGGGCTTCCCGTTCCGCCGCCGAAGATGATGACTCTTCCCTTTTCGAGATGGCGTACAGCTCTTCTCTGGATATAAGGCTCAGCGACTTTCGGCATGTCAATACTTGTCATGACACGGGTATGCACGCCGATACTTTCCAGTGAGCTCTGGATTGCAAGCGCGTTGATAATGGTCGCGAGCATTCCCATATAATCGCCCTGGACTCTGTCGATGCCGATGTCCTGGACTGTCTTGCCGCGGATGAAGTTTCCGCCGCCGACTACAATCGCGACTTCGGTACCGAGGTCTGCAGCTTCTTTGATTTCAGCCGCAAGTGTATGAAGCACATCGGGATCAAAATTCTTCCCTTCGCCGGAAAGAGCTTCCCCGCTCAGTTTCAATAATACTCGTTTATACATGATTTCCTCCGGATTTCACTGTATCTATTATATCAAAGCTGAATGCATATTCCATTACTTTTCTGCTTTCACCCCTTCTGTGCATATGTCCCGTTATCTGTTACCATTAATGAGGAGGTGGCTTATGACACAGTACGGAATTGCCGATATCGGCTCCAATACCGTTGTGCTTCTGGTTTATGAAGCAGAAGGAACATCCCTGAAACAGCTGAAATACATTTCCACACCGGCACATCTGATTGATGATGTCAAAGACGGCGTGATGAGCGAAGAAGGCATCCGCAAGGCTGCGGATATCCTCAAAGAATATGCGCGGATTCTCGACGACATGCATGTATCATACCGCTTTGCGGATATTACCGAACCCTGCCGGATTGATAATGTCAATGAACTGATCAATGCACTCAGAGAGAGCGGATTTGAGATCTATCCTTTAACCGGCCAGCAGGAAGCTGTCTATACATTTGAAGGCGCTGTTCTTTCCTGGCCGGAAGTATCGGAAGGAATCGCATTTGATGTCGGCGGCGGCTCAACCGAACTGATCGCATTTGAGAATCATAAAGCAATTGAAGCGATGAGCTTCCATCTCGGATGTGTCAGGCTTTCCCATCTGCCCCTTGATACGCCGGAATGCAGAAAAGAAATTCTGAAGGCGCAGGATGAATATCCCGGACTTAAACGGATTTCCAATAAGATCATCGGCATCGGCGGTACGGCAAGAGCGGTCGGTCTTGTATGCGCAAAGGCGTTCGGAAACAGAACATGCATCAAAACTGCAGATCTGCAGATTCTCTTTGAAAAGCTGAAGAATGCGGATCCGGAAATGACCGGATATATGAAGGAAACAGTGGAGCCTTCCAGAATCCCTGTCCTTCTGCCCGGTATCCATATGATTCTTGAAATCTGTGCGGTATTTGAAGCTGAAGAGATTCTGATTTCGGATACCGGAATCCGCGAAGGATTCCTGATGAGACGGATAGACGCGCTCTGAGATAACTGACCGGCGGTCATATTATTGTTTACAATTCACGCAGACGTGTTATGATAGCCATGTACAGAACCATTCTGTACATGGAGGTAAATCGTATGTTACTGAATCTTTTACTGGATCTCATTATCGGCGCTGCTTCCGGCTGGCTTATTACCGTTCTGATGAAAATGGACAGCTCCAATATGATCTTCAACTGCGCTCTGGGTTTAATCGGCGGTATTGTTGCCGGATTCCTTGGATCGCTGCTTGGGATCGGTGCACACGGCTTGATCGGCAGTATGATCTTCTCGGTTGCCGGCGGATGTCTGTGTGTCTGGGCATACCGGAAATTCATAACAAGATAAATTGGTATAACCTGCATATGCGGGTTATACTTTTTTTATGCGCAGAAAAGATATGAACCGCGATGAATGGAAACAGTTTCTTCAGAAGGAACTGATTTATGCGGAATGCCAATGCAATGAACATGCAGGAAAAGCTTCCCTGCTGAAAATCCTGGATCTGTCCGAACTGTTTGCTGCAGTCTTCCATGATAATAAAATGATCCTTGCGGATCTGAATTACAGCTGGGTGCAGCTGGCAATGGACAATGACTTTGCATGGTTTACGGCGATGTTTGATGAATGCGGCAGATTCCTGCAGATCTATATCGATGTAACGGACGGCAATCGCACTGATTGCGAAGTGCCGTATTTCCACGATCTGTTTCTGGATTATGTGATCTGTGAAAATGAAGTTGAAGAACTGGACCGCTATGAACTGGAAGATGCCCGTCAAAGCGGTCTGATTGAGGAAGAAACATACAAGGCTGTATGCCGGCATGGTGAAATGATCAGGGAGTATCTGAATGAACATCTTGATGAAGTAATCCGTCTGATGCAGGAAATCCATGATATTCTGATTCCGTGCGATGCGGAAATGAAGAATTTGCCGAAACTGCAGATTGAAACAGTGCCTCAGCTGCGTATAAGGAGGAAGATATGACTGATAAAGAACCGTTCAAAATGAAACCTTGGAAATTTTATGTCCTTTACGGGCTTGCGCTGATCGGACTTTCAATGGTCTTATGGCCTTTATTCGGATATCTGCTGGCGAAAATGAACGGTATGCCGTTTGTCTATGATATAAGGTCCTATTTGGTAAGACCGGTATTATTCGGATTGCTGCTGGGACTGTATAACTATCATGTGGATTCCAACCGGAGATGAGAGCGATCTCATCTTTTTTTATAAGTACGAAAAAAGAACAGTCCGCATGAGGACCGTTCTTCTTTAAAGGTTATGGTAATGTTTCTTACTTAGCCATAGCAGCGACTTCTGCAGCGAAGTCATCCTGCTTCTTTTCAATGCCTTCACCGACTGTGAACTTGACGAACTTCAGTACTTCAGCATTGTTTTCCTTCAGGTAAGCGCCGCACTTGAGGTTTGTATCAAGGAAGTATTCCTGATCAACCAGGCACATATCCTGGAGGGACTTGGACACACGTCCTTCGACGATGCCCTTCTTTACCTTATCCGGCTTGTTAGCCAGGGATTCATCGTTGGCAACGATGCCTTCCTGCACGGAACGCTCGTGAGCGATGACATCCTGCGGCATGTCATTGCGGCTGACATATGTCGGGTTCATGGAAGCGACCTGCATTGCCATGTTCTTGGCAACCTGAGCATCGCCGCCCTTTACGACTGTGACAGCTGTGATTCTGCCGCCCTGGTGTGTGTAGGAGCCGAATGTTTCATCATCGTTCTTTTCGATAACTTCGAATCTTCTCAGAGTGATCTTTTCACCGATTGTAGCGACTGCGTTGATGAATGCGTCGTTCAGTGTGCCTTCAGCACAGCTGAGAGCGAGAGCTTCTTCAACTGTCTTTGCATCGGAATTGATCAGTGTTGCAAGTGTTTCATCAAGCAGAGCCAGGAACTTGTCGTTCTTTGCGACGAAGTCTGTCTCGGAGTTGATTTCAACAATGCATGCCTTGTTGCCGTCGATCAGGATTCTGGATAATCCTTCTGCAGCAATTCTGCTTTCCTTCTTGGCAGCCTTGGCAAGTCCGTTTTCACGCAGCCAGTCGATTGCCTTCTTGATGTCGCCTTCAGTTGCTGTGAGAGCCTTCTTGCAGTCCATCATTCCGGCGCCTGTCAGCTCACGGAGTTCTTTAACCTGGGATGCTGTAATAGCCATGTTCCTTATTCCTCAACTTTCTTTGTTTCAGCAGGAGCTTCTGTCTTTGCAGCTTCGTCTGCCTTTGCCGGACGTGCGTTGTTGTTGTCTCTGCGGAAGACACGGCGTTCGCCGTTGTAGCGTCTCTGCTGCATCTGCTGACGGCGCTCTTCATACTTCTGTCTTCTCTTGCGCTCGTATTCAGCAGCCTGCTGTTCAACATTGATGATGACATCTTCCATTGTGATATCATCCATCTCTGCGTCTTCCTGATAAGCATTCTCAAGAACGCCGCCCTTTGCTTCAACGATTGCGTCTGCGATCAGGCTGACCATCAGCTTGACAGAACGTACAGCGTCATCGTTGGAAGGAATCGGGTAGTCTACAGAGTTCGGATCTGCGTTTGTGTCGATCAGAGCGAATACAGGGATGCCGAGCTTCTTAGCTTCAGCAACTGCGTTGTGCTCTTCCAGCGGGTCAACAACAAATACAGCGTCAGGCAGCTTCTTCATTTCCTTGATTCCGCCGAGGAAGTTTTCCAGTCTGTCCTTCTTCTTCAGCATGTTTGCCTGTTCCTTCTTTGTGTAGACATTGATTGTGCCGTTGGCTTCCATCTCTTCAATCTCAAGCAGCTTCTTGATGGACTTCTGAATTGTACGGAAGTTTGTCATTGTGCCGCCGAGCCATCTCTGGTTGACATAGAAGCTTCCGGAACGCAGTGCTTCTTCCAGGATTGTAGCCTGAGCCTGCTTCTTAGTTCCGACGAACAGAACCTTTCCGCCGTTCTCAGTGATCTTCTTGAGTTCAGCATAAGCGACCTCGAGCTGTTCTCTTGTCTTTTCCAGATCGATGATGTAGACACCGTTCTTAGCGGTGTAGATGTAGGGTCTCATCTGCGGATTCCATTTGCGTGTCTGGTGACCGAAATGTACTCCGTTTTCGAGCATTTTTCTCATTGAAACAACAGCCATTTTTTTAACCTCACTTTCCGTTGTTTTCCACCACAGCTTCGAACATGCCAACACGCGCATCAGTACGCTGAGGCACCGATTAGAACCACGTGCACGGGGCAATGAATCCACTGTGTGAGTAATCAGGCATCCTGCACGATAAAAACGCACATAAAAAGAGATGCCGTGGATAATATTAGCATAGCCTCCCTCTCTTCACAATACGGAATGTGCCGTGTTTTCCTTATAAATCCGAAAAAAATGGAACAGCCCGGCATGGCTGTTCCGTATTGAGGAGGACTAAAGCTGTTTTGACAGCGGGTCGTCTTTGAGAAGTCTGTCCACCAGGGACAGCAGCTGCACTTTTTCTTCTTTATTCAGATCTTTGAAGAATTCTTCAATGGCAGCGTTTCTTTCGTCTTCCACTTCATAGGCGCGCGCTTTTCCCTTTTCAGTCAGGCGGATGATTGTCGCCCTTCTGTCTTCTGGATCAACCGTACGCTCGAGATACCTGTCAGCTTCAAGCTTGTCGATGGCTTCGGAAAGCGAAGACGGATTGATCATGAGAATCTGCGCGAGATCCTTCTGGTGAAGACCGTCCTCTCTTTCATTGAGAACGGCAAGGATTCTTTCCCTGTGGAAGCGGGGTTTTCTGTGAGGATGCGGCCTGAACGGACCCGCCTCTGGCATTCTTCCTTCCGGCGTCATCATTCTGTCCATCGGGCCGTGACCTCTGTGTTCAGGAGGACATTCGGGCATATGATCTCCTGCATGGTGCATGTGTCTGAATCTGCGGCTGAGTCTTCTGAGCTTTTCATATAATTCAATATTGAGTTCGCTTGTCATTTTTTATTCTCCTTTCACCGTATTATTTCGGTACCGAACATAATATAGCCGATCACTGAATACGAGTCAATTGTTTCGGTACCGAATTGTTCGATCTTAAACTTCGCAAAAGAAAAAGACCGGTTGCCCGGTCTCAGGATGCTTTATTCAGTTGCGCCGTATTCTTTGTAGTAAGCGTCGATTCTTGCAAGAAGCTCATCGTCCAGAGCTCCCTTTTCCTTCAGGATCTCGACAACTTCCGGCATGGAAACGATCGCTGCGGTTTTAAATCCGTAAAGATCGGAGATTTCCGCCAGTGCTGTTTTGTTTCCTTTGCCCTTTTCATTGCGGTTGAGGGAAACAATCAGACCTTTGATTTCAACATCCGCCTGCGCTTTGACAATCGGTACGGTTTCTTCCATGGATTTGCCGCTGGTTGTGACATCTTCGATCATGATGACTCTGTCGCCATCCTTCAGCTTTGTGCCAAGCAGGATGCCGGTATCGCCATGGTCCTTGACTTCCTTGCGGTTGGAGCAGTAGCGGATTTCTTTGCCGTAGAGTTCATGGATTGCCATGCATGTGGCAACTGCCAGCGGAATTCCCTTATAGGCCGGTCCGAAGAGAACATCGAAATCCAGACCGAAGTTGTCATTGATCGCCTTTGCGTAATAGCATGCGATATCGTGGAGCTGTCCGCCTTCGACATAAGCGCCGGCATTCATGAAGAACGGGCTCTTTCTGCCGGACTTGAGAGTGAAATCACCGAATTTCAGCGCATTGCATGACAGCATGAATTCTGTAAACTGCTTCTTATATTCTTCCATCACTGATCTCCTTTTCAATCATTCTGTATGTTTCTGCAGGATTTTCCGCTTTTGTAATCGAACGGCCGACAACGATCATGTCGCAGCCCTGCTTTCTTGCCAGTTCCGGTGTTGCGACGCGCTTCTGATCATCGACGCTGCCGCCGGCAAGACGGATGCCCGGTGTAACGGTCAGGAAATCATCGCCGCATGCTTCATGGATTGCGCGTGCTTCCAGAACGGAACATACGACGCCATCCAGTCCTGCTTCCTTCGCGTTCTTTGCATAATGGACAACAGTATCCAGGACAGCACCCGGAATGCCGAGTTCATTGTTCATCGCTTCCTGGGATGTGGAAGTCAGAATTGTGACACCGATCAGCTTGGGAACCTCCTGTCCTTCCGGTGTTCCTTCAATCAGTCCCTGCTTTGCGGCTTTCATCATTTCAATGCCGCCTCCGCAATGGCAGTTGACGATATCGACGCCGAGCGCCGCGAGGTTCTTCATACCGCCCTTAACGGTGTTGGGAATGTCATGAAGCTTGAGATCGAGGAAGATCTTATGGCCCATGCCTTTGACTTCCCTGACCATTTCAAGACCGCATGCGTAAGTCAGTTCCATGCCGATTTTGACATAGACCGGCTCGTCAAACTGCTTCAGAAAAGAAATGACCTGTTCTCTGGTGGAAAAATCGAGTGCGATGATGGTTCTGCTCATTTTAAGCTCCTTCCTGTTGCTTCAGCGACTGAAGCGTTACCGTATTTTTCAAGCACATTGCCGAGATGATCAATGATCTTCGGACAGATGAGCGGATCAACAAAGTTTGCGGCGCCGACTTCGACGGCCGATGCGCCGGCATAGAGGAATTCCAGTACGTCTTCGGCGCTGCAGATGCCGCCGACACCGATAATCGGGATATTGACTGCTTTGGCGCACTGATAGACCATGCGTACGGCGACCGGTTTGATGGCAGGACCGGAAAGTCCTCCGGTTGTATTGGCAAGCAGCGGCTTCCCTGTTTTCAGATCAATCCGCATGCCGAGCAGCGTATTGATCAGCACAAGACCGTCAGCTCCTGCTGCTTCGACCGCTTTTGCGATTTCAACGATATTTGTCACATTGGGTGTCAGCTTGACATAGACCGGCTTTGCGGAAGCTGCCTTTGCCATTCTGGTGATATTGGCCGCAAGCTCCGGACTTGTGCCAAGACCGATTCCGCCGTGCTTTACATTGGGACAGGAGATATTCAGTTCATATGCTTTGACAACATCCGAACTGTTCATCTTCTGAATGACTTCAATATAATCTTCTTCGCTTGCCCCTGCAACATTGGCGATGACTTCGGTATCAAACTGCGCCAGGAAAGGCAGTTCATTTTCAATAATATAATCCACGCCGTGGTTCTGCAGTCCGATCGCGTTTAACATGCCCATCGGTGTTTCAGCAATGCGCGGTACCGGATTGCCGAAGCGTTCCTTCGGAGTCGCGCTTTTGATCGCGATTCCTCCCAGCAGTGAAAGATCATAAAGTTCGGCAAGCTCTCTTCCGTAACCGGCACAGCCGGATGCGGGAATCACCGGGTTTTTCAGATTGAGTCCGGGAAGTCTGACTGAAAGATCCATTTAAAGCACCGCCTTTCCGATCGGGAATACAGGTCCGTCCTTGCATACACGCATGGATTCCCCTTCCTGATCCCTGACAACACATCCCATGCAGGCACCCATGCCGCATGCCATTCTGCTTTCCAGTGATACACAGCCTTCTGTATAAGCTGCTGAAACCGCCTTTAACATCGGCAGCGGACCGCAGGAAAGCACAAACTGTTCCTTGATTCCGTTTTCTTCGATCGCGTTCATGACGGTTCCCTTTGTACCATAGGAGCCGTCCATTGTCGCCGTATACACTTCACAGCCAAGATTCCGGAATTCTTCTTCCAGCATAACGGACGCACGGTCATTGTAACCCAGGACCGCAGTCACCTGATGTCCTTTTTCCAGATATTTCTTCGCTGTAAACAGCAGCGGCGGAGTGCCCACGCCGCCTCCGATCAGAAGCACATCTCTGTCTTCCACCGGGAATCCCGTGCCCAGAGGTCCGAAGAGATTGACAGTTTCTCCGGCTTTCATCCGGCTCATTGCCGCTGTGCCGTCTCCGACTGTTTTATAGACCAGAGTCAGTGTGCCCTGATCTGCCATGCAGATGGAGATCGGTCTTCTCAGATAATATCCGGGAACCTGAACCTGGACAAACTGTCCGCATTCTGCTTCATCCGCGATTCCTGTTTTCAGAACCATCCGGAATGTATCGGAAGCGATTCTGCTGTTTTCGATTACAACTGCATCTTCAATTCTCATTGCACATTCACCTGCTTTCTTTTCTGTAGACGGTTTTCCCGCCGCAGATCGTTTCGGCAATTTCGCAGTTCACTGTCCATCCGTCAAACGGTGTGTTCTTTCCTTTGGAGAAGAATTCTTCTTTATGGACCGCTGTTTCAATGCCGGTATGAATGATGACAAGGTCGCTGTCATATCCTTCTTCAATTCTGCCCTTCTTCGAAAGTCCGAAGCGCTCTGCCGGCTTTGTGCTCATCCATGAACATAACTGTTCCAGCGTCCATCTTTTCTGCCTTGCCACAAATTCGGTATAGAGCAGCACGAAGCTGGTTTCCAGTGAAACGATGCCGAACGCGGCCGATGCCATCGGCTTGTCTTTATCGCTGTATGTATGCGGGGCATGGTCGGAAGCGATGAAATCCAGTGTTCCGTCTTCCAGTGCTTCAATCAATGCCATTCTGTCTTCATGGGAACGCAGCGGCGGATTCATTTTCCAGTTCGGTCCTTTGACATCCCCTTCTTCCAGAAGCAGATGATGGGCGGTAACTTCCGCTGAAACATCAGCGCCGTTTTCTTTTGCCTGTCTTAAGGCATCCACGGAAAGAGCGGCTGAAATATGGCAGCCATGATAGCGGACACCGGTTTCTTCCGCAAGCTTCAGATCGCGCTTCAGCTGCTCGCTTTCGCATTCGGAAGGAATGCCGAGCCAGCCTTTTTCATATGCCAGCGGCGATTCATGCACGCTTGCCCCGGGTCTGCGGTAATTCATATCTTCCGTATGGCATGCCATCAGTCCATCCAGGCGTCTGACTTCTTCCTGCGCCTTTTTCATAACCGCGTCATCTGCCACGCCGACGCCGTCATCGGAGAAATACCGCATGCCGAGTTTCACCAAATCCTCCATGTCGGAAATTTCCTGTCCCTTTTCCCCTTTGGTAATGGTTCCGTAAGGGATGACATTGACGCAGGCATCGCTTCTGATCTTTGCAAGATATGCTTCAGCCGTCTGCACGCAGTCGGGATACGGATTGAGATTGGGCATTGCGAAAATTGTTGTGAAGCCGCCATGGGCAGCCGCTTTCGAACCGGTCGCAATTGTTTCCTTGGCTTCAAAGCCGGGTTCGCGCAGATGGACATGGACATCAATCAGACCGGGCAGAACAATACCGCCTTCCGCATCGATGATTTCGCATTCTTCATCGATCTGTTCCTTTACCTGAAGGATTCCGCTTTCATCAAACAGAATCTCTTTGTTTACGGTTCTGTCACCCTGTACAACTGAACAGTTTACAATCTTCCGTTTCATGTTCGCCTCCGTTTCTGTTCAAAAAAAGACAGCGGTCCCAAAGACTGCTGTCATAAAATCATAAGATGAATGAACAGGAAAGAATCGCAGGATGAAATACGGAATTGCCGACTGCGGAATACGGTGTATCGAACCTGACTGCAATTGGGTTCATGCCTGCCTCCTTCTCTTTCCAAAAAAAGGCACATATCCATATCGATGAAAGTGTCCTTTTCCTGTTCTGAAGTATTCTAGCATATGGGCATGCGATTGCAAGAGCTAATTACTTCGCGCTGCGGGAATGGGGATGGGCTTCATCCACCACTTTCTGCAGCCTGTCCTGCGTCACATGCGTATAAATCTGGGTTGTCGAAAGATTCTCATGTCCGAGCAGTTCCTGCACAATTCTGAGATCCGCCCCATTGTCAAGCAGATGGGTCGCGAAGGAATGGCGGATCATATGGGGATGGACATGCATGCTGAGACCGGCATTTTCAGAAGCTTTTTCACAGATCATCTGGATCGATCTGGATGTGATCGGCTTTCCTTTCTGCGAAACAAACAGAATGCCGTGTTCGGGAACGTCTTTCATAAACTGCGGTCTGGCATTGCGCAGATAAAGATCGATCAGTTCGCCGCACCTTGGATAGAAAGGAACCATGCGCTCCTTGTTTTCTTTTCCGATGACACTGAGCCAGCCGTCTTTGATCCGCACATCCATCTTTTTGAGACCTGCGCATTCGGACACACGCAGCCCGCATGCATACATGGTTTCAAGGATGCAGCGGTCGCGGATGCCGGCCGGCGTATTGAGATCAAAACTTTCAAGAAGCTGCTCCATCTGATCGAATGTGAGATAATCCGGCAGATGCCGTCTGTTTTTTCCGCCTTTGAACATCGCCACCGGATTGTTTGCGACGCCTTCATGGATATTGAGATAGCGCCAGAAGGATTTCAGAGCCGAAAGCGAGCGGCTGAAACTCGCGTCGCTCAGCGGCTTTCCGGAAAACTCACCGCTTCTCAGCAAAGTGATGTATTCACTGACCGTTTCCCTGTCCGCCTTTTCATAATCATCAATTCCCTTTTCTTCCAGGAAATTCAGAAACCGCAGGATATCCCTGCGGTAGGCATCGTCTGTATCTTTGGATCCTGTCCTCTCCAGCGCCAGCAGCGCCAGAAAGCGTTCCAGGGATTTTTCAAAGTCTGCCATCCTGAATCATCTCCCGGATCAGACTCAGCGACTGCGGGGCGTAGGCTGCCTTGCGGTCTTTCTTTTTCACTTTTCCCTCGAGATACATAATGCCGAAATTGGCATTCATCGGCTGGAAATGTTCGGGATCCCCGGTGCTGATATAATGCGACATCGCACCGATCATGGTTTTTGAAGAAGGCATGACGGGCTCTTCATTGTTCAGCACATGGGCAAGGTTGATCCCCGCCAGCATGCCGGAAGCGCTCGATTCGATATAGCCTTCCACTCCGGTCATCTGACCTGCGAAAAACAGATCGTCCCGGTCACGGAACTGATAGGTTTCCTTCAGCCATTTCGGGGAATTGATATAGGTGTTTCTGTGCATGACGCCATAGCGGACGATCTCACAGTTTTCCAGTCCCGGAATCATCTGCAGAATCCGCTTCTGCTCACCCCATTTGAGATGGGTCTGGAAACCGACAATGTTGTACAGTGTCCCTTCCTGATTGTCCTGTCTCAGCTGTACGACGGCATATGGACGCTGTCCGTCAATTTCCAGTCCGACCGGTTTCATCGGTCCGAACAGCAGCGTGTCGCGGCCTCTTTTTGCCATGACCTCAAAAGGCATGCAGCCTTCGAAATAAACTTCTTTTTCAAAGGAATGAAGCTCTGCCGTTTCAGCTGTGATGAGCGCCTGATAGAAAGCTTCAAATTCTTCAAATGTCATCGGACAGTTGATATAATCCGCACTTCCCTTGTCATAGCGGGATTTGCGGTATGCCTTGGACATATCGATGGACTCATAGGTCACAATCGGTGCCGCGGCATCATAGAAATAGCAGGAATCATGGTCCATCAGTTCCATCATCGCTTCTGCCAATGCGTCGGATGTCAGCGGTCCGCTGGCAATGACGCACGGTCCTTCCGGAATTTCCGTCACTTCCTTTGCGGTCACTTCAATGAGCGGATTGGAACGGATCTTTTCCGTCACCATTTCCGAAAACTGTGTGCGGTCAACCGCCAGGGCACTGCCGGCAGGAACTTTGCACACGTCTGCGCATTCCATAATCAGGGAACCGATTTCCCGCATTTCCTGCTTGAGCAGTCCGACGGCATTTGTCAGCGCGTCGGAGCGCAGGGAATTGGAACATACCAGTTCCGCAAATGTATCGGCGTGATGAGCCGGCGACCGCTTCAGCGGTTTCATTTCGATCAGTTCGGCCTGAATTCCGCGCTTTGCAAGCTGCCATGCCGCTTCGCACCCGGCTAAGCCGGCGCCGACTACGACCGCCCTTTTCATGCGGCCTTCTTTCTGCGCGTTCTCTTTGCGGCAGGCTTCTTTTCAGAAGTATCCTCGTCCTTTGCGGCTTTTGCCTTATCTTTGCGGGAGACAATTTTCTCACCGTTCAGGTTTTCCATGTAATGGCATTTCGGGAATCCGGAACAACCGAGGAAGTATGTACCGAAGCGGCTCTTTCTCTTCAGGAGTTCCTTTCCGCATTCCGGACACATCTTTCCGGTCGGCTCAGGCTGTTCCTTCTCCTTGACTTCAATCTTTCTTGTATAGCGGCATGACGGGAAGTTGGAACAGGAGATGAATTTTCCGTATCTGCCGTTGCGGTATACAAGTTCGCTTCCGCATTCCGGACAGATCTCGCCGACCTTTTCCGGCTGCAGTTTTTCCATATCCGCATATGCTTTATCGACCAGCGGAATGAAGCGCTGCCAGAAGCTGCGCAGGGTTTCGATCTCATTCAGTTCGCCTTCCGCGATCTGATCGAGCTTGTCTTCCATTTCCGCTGTATAGCGGACATTGATGATATCGGAGAAGAATTCATCCAGCTTTTCAACTGTCAGTTCACCCTGCTCAGTCGGGATGAACACTCTGGTTCTGCTCTTCTCGCTTGTCTTTTCAAGATTCACATAGCCGCGGGCCTGGATGGTATCGATGATCATCGCATAGGTGCTCGGTCTGCCGATGCCGTCCTCTTCAAGCGCCTTGATCAGTCTGGCTTCGGTATAGCGTGCAGGCGGTTCGGTGAAGTGCTGGGTGCTCTTTACTTCATCCGCATTCATCATTTCGCCTTCGCTCATTGCCGGCAGAAGAACATCCTTGCCGGTTTCATAATCGCCGTAGACACGCAGATAGCCGTCGAATGTCATCGTGCTGCCCTGGGCTGTGAATTCATAGCCGGACTGTTCAAGAATCACAGTCAGAGAATCATATTTCGCGGCTGCCATCAATGATGCCAGAGCTCTCTGGTAAATCATTTTATACAGCCTGTACTGCTCGCTGGAAAGATACGGCTTGAGCCTTTCCGGTGTATTGGCAAGACTGGTCGGACGGATTGCTTCATGGGCGTCCTGGGAGCTTGCGTCATTCTTTACGGTATAACGGCCGAGATACTGCTTTCCGTATTCTTCTGTGATCAGATCGCGCGCGTCGCGGATGAACACATCGGAAAGACGGGTGGAGTCGGTACGCATATAGGTGATCAGACCTTCCTGGCCGTTTCCGACATCAATGCCTTCGTAAAGACGCTGGGCAATTGACATTGTGCGCTTGGCGCTGAAGGAAAGCTTTGTCGAAGCTTCCTGCTGCAGTGTACTGGTGATGAAGGGAGGTCTTGCCTCTCGCCTGCGGGTCGCAGTCTTGATTTCCGCAACACGGAAAGCGTCCTGACATGCGTCAAGAACCTTCTGTGCCTCTTCACCGGTATGCAGTTCCGCTTTTTCACCGTTGATCTTTGTCAGAGAAGCAGTGAACTTCTTGCGGTCTTTGGTGAAAGCCGCTTCCACTGTCCAGTATTCCTGCGGGATAAATGCGCGGATTTCCTTTTCTCTTTCCACAATCAGCTTCAGTGCGACCGACTGAACACGGCCGGCGGATTTGGAGCGGATTTTGGAATTGAGCAGCTTGGAAAGCTTGAAGCCGATCATGCGGTCGAGAATGCGTCTGGTTTCCTGAGAATGGACCAGATCCATATCGATGGCACGGGGATTGGCAAATGCTTCGGTTACCGCGTTCTTGGTGATTTCATGGAATGTGACGCGGTCATTGGCATTTTCATCAAGTCCGAGTTCCTGGGCAAGATGCCAGCTGATCGCTTCCCCTTCACGGTCCGGGTCGGTTGCCAGAAAGACATGCTCTGCTTTGGCAGCCTGGCTTCTGAGTTCTTTTACCGTATCGGTTTTATCTTTTGAAACGACATAAGTCGGTTCGAAATCATTTTCGGTATCTACTCCGAGTCCGTCCTTTCCCTTGATTGCAAGATCGCGGATATGGCCCTTGCTGGAAACGACGGTATAGCCGGTTCCGAGGTATTTCGCGATCGTTTTGGATTTGGACGGCGACTCTACAATGACAAGATTCTTCATAGTTTCATCTCCATACATAAAGTGAACGATACAAAGAATAGCGTAAAAAAATCAAAGTTTCAACATAATGACAGTTTCGGACGGATTTCCGTCAGCTGCTTATGGGAAAAAATGATGTTCGCCCCATCGGCAATCAGCTGATTGCAGCCCTCTCCCTCATGCGATTCATAAGGATAAGGAAAGGTATAGATATCCCTGGAAAGAGTCAGTGCTTCATTGACTGTGATCATGGTTCCTGAGCGGTACCGTGCTCCCGTCACAATAACCGCCTGTCCCAATGCCGCAAGGATACGGTTGCGCCAGGGGAAGTGTTCTTTTTTTACACCGGTATGAAACGGATATTCGCTTAAGATGAGATCGCGCTTTGCCATCACGCCGTAAAGATAGCTGTTTTCCTTCGGATATCTTGTTTTCAGACCGCATCCGATTACCCCGATTGAATGGCCGTTTTCCAGTGCGCACTGATGCACCAGGGCATCTGCTCCTTTGGCAAGACCGGAAACAAGCACAAACCGTTTTTTCAGTTCATCGGCGCTTTCGATCGTCACATGTTCTCCGTATTCATTCAGCACTCTTGAGCCGACGATCGTGATCATCGGTTCATTGAGAAGGTAAATATTTCCCGAATAAAAAAGGACCCAGGGCGGATTGCGCAGTTCTCTGAGCTGCGGGGGATAGTTTTCATCAAGGATTGTAATGTAGTTTTCCCTGATTTCCTGATCCACCGCTTCTTCTCCGTTAACAACCGCCTCACAGATCCGGTTCCAGTTTCCTTCATATTTATATGCGTATAAGGCGAGTTTCTTTCTTTCTTCCATTTTGAAGACCTCCTGCCTTATTTATTTCAGCGAATTTCCGATATCCTCAAAAATTCTTCAAGAAAATTCATTTTTTTCAAAAAAGATCCAGTTTCTGCTGTACAGCGCGGACCGGTCCGAAGGATCGGCGGTGGATCTCAGTGATTCCGTACTCGCGGATTGCGTCGAGATGCGCTTTTGTCGGATAGCCTTTGTTTTTGGCAAATCCGTACTGCGGCCAGATCTCATCATACATCAGCATCGTTCTGTCACGCGTCACCTTGGCAAGAATCGAAGCAGCTGCGACAGATACCGATTTCTGATCGCCTTTGACAGGATGATAGACAGTACGCTGTGCAAGATCCAGCGGCATCGCGTCCGTGACAACGATGGCTTCCGGGGCTTCCATAGCGATCGCGGCCATTGCCATTTGATCGGCATGATAAATATCATAGCGGTCGATGTCG
This sequence comes from uncultured Erysipelotrichaceae bacterium, assembly GCA_947167125.1. Classification (GTDB taxonomy): domain Bacteria; phylum Bacillota_I; class Bacilli_A; order Erysipelotrichales; family Erysipelotrichaceae; genus Bulleidia. Next base: position 18,549 of record CAMVGT010000006.1, on the reverse strand, counting down.
GCTTCTGAAACCTGTACAATCTGAAACCACAATGCGTCTTCCTTGATGATTTCATAGAGCATTTCCCGCTTCTTTTCGGAAAGGCCCTTTGAATCATAAATCAGCGGATTTTCATATCCTGGTTCAAAGATGACGCCTGCTACCGTCAAAGGACCGGCCAGAGGTCCCCTGCCGGCTTCATCGATTCCTAAAAGCAGATGCCCGGCGGACCAGGCATCGTGTTCAAAATCATTCGGTGTCGTTCTGACTGTCTTCGGCATATACATGTTCCAGACTCAGTCTTCCGAGTCTTCCCTTCCGCAGTTCATTGAGGAACAGCTCCGCTGCCCGCTTGGTATCCGGTTCGCTGTTTTCCCTGACAAGATTGCGCTTTGCGGCAATTGCCTTCAGCATCCCGTTGGGATTGACTTCGCCGGATTCATAGATTTCTTCCAGTCTGCCGGGATAAAGATCCTGAATGACATGAACCGCGTCCATCGCAATCATCTTGCGGTCCAGGATATCATCATTGATCGAACCGAGCGCCGCCAGCAGCGATCCGGTCAGTTCATCATCAAACTTCGGCCATAATACGCCCGGTGTATCAAGAAGCTCGAGCTGAGGATCGGCATGGATCCATGTCAGGCTCCTGGTCACACCCGGCTTATCTGCCGCCTTGGCAGTATTTTTGCCGGCGATCCGGTTGATCATCGTGCTTTTTCCGACATTGGGAATGCCGCATGCCATCGCTCTTACAGCACGCGGATTGATGCCTCTGGCCCTCTGCTTATCGCGCTTGGGCTTCATTAATGCAAGTGCTTCGCGGATGATCTTTTTGCCGCAGGAATTGTCCCGCATCAGATCCAGCGCCAGACACGACTGGTTTTCTTTCTTTAATGCCTTCACCCATTTTTCCGTCTGTTCCGGATCGGCCATATCGGTTTTGGCAAGAACAATCAGGCGCGGTTTTCCCTGCGCCATCATATTCAGCATCGGATTGGTGGAGGCTTCCGGAATTCGGGCATCACGCAGTTCGATGATCAGGTCGACTGCCTTCAGCCGTTCTGTCATCTGCCTCCTGGCCTTTTCCATATGGCCGGGATACCACTGTACTTTTACCATGAAGCAGCTCCGAAAGCAGAGAACGGGAAGAGAATAAAGGCTCCCTTGGATACGATCTGATCCTTTTCGAACGGTCCGTAATACCGGGAATCGGTGGAACGGGGCCGGTTGTCGCCAAGACAGTAATATTCATTTTCGCCCAGTGTGATTTCTTCCACATCCTCCATGAACTCGCCGTCATACGTGTCCCTGTATTCCGTATCGAGGAATTCTTCTTCCATCGGTTCGCCGTTGATATAGAGAATACCGTTACGGTAGGAAACTGTTTCTCCGGGAAGTCCGACACAGCGTTTGACAAGATATTCATTTTTGGAATCTTCATGAATAATCACAATATCAAAGCGGCGTACGCCGTCCATGTTGTAGCCGAGCAGATTGGAAACGCCGAACGATCCGTCGATCAGATTCGGATACATGGAGCTTCCCTTGACCTGAATCGGACGGAGCACAAAGTTTACAATCAGCAGCACTGCCGCAAGCGAAACAGCCAGATCGCGGAAGAACAGCAGCACTTCCCTGAGTGCGGAAGAGCGGAAGCTTTCCTTCTTTGTACTGTCTTTCTTGTTCTGCTTTTCTTTTTCGGCAGGCTTTGTTTCGGATTCCGTCAGCTTTTCAAATACCTGCGTTTCGGAAAGATTCTGCTCTTCGGGTTTATTTTCCCCTTCGGCAAGTTTTTCCAGCACGCTGGTTTCCGCAAGAAATCCGAGATCCTGTGTATCATCCTGAGACGGTGTCTCAAATATGTCTTTTCTTTCGTTTTCCATATGTAGTTTATTATATCATTCCGCAAAGAAAATCACAGTTGTTTCCTTGCGTCAGCAAAGGTTAAAAAAACACCTGCTGAGCGCAGATGTTTCACTCAGTGTGTTCAGCTTCCGCTGATGGAAAGAGATTCAAACGCAATGCTCGGACAGGAAACAGAACCAGCTCCCCATCTGCGGTCATTGCCGATGGCTGTCACATGGTCAAGCAATGAAATGATATTGCCGGCAGCAGTGAACAGAGTCAGTCCTTCCGCTTTCTTTCCGTCTTTTACTGCATAGCCGGAACACTGCAGCGAGAAGTCGCCTGTCACATGATTGAGACCGGCATGAAGTCCGGCAAAATCGGTGATCAGGATACCGTTATGGATGATTGCCATCAGTTCATCAGGTGTATGCGGACCGTTTTCAATTCCGAAATTCATGACTCTTGCGTCAACCGGTGTGGAATAGCCGGAACGGAAGCCGTTGCCGGTGCTTTCAGTTCCCGCTGCGCGTGCTGTTGTTTCATCATGAAGAATGGTTTTCAGCACGCCTTTTTCGACAACCGTCTTGCGCTTTGCAGGACAGCCTTCATCATCAAATGCATAGCGCTGAACGGCTCTGGAATCATTGGGATCATCGATGATTTCGATCTCTTCGGAAAAGATCTTTTCATTCAGCTTTCCGCATAAAGGAGAAATGCCTTTGCGGAAGGCATCGCCGCAGAACATTGAACTGTAAGCGCCGAAAAGCTGTGTGAATGCGCCGCGTTCAATGATCACAGGATATTCCCCGGAAGCAGGAGTTGAAGCGCCGAGTTTTCCGACCGTCTTTTCGCAGAGCTGCTTCACAAAATCATCGCTGTCAAATGAAGCCGCATCATCCACCGGTTCAAATTCATAGTGGTTGCGGATCTCTTCATTTTCTTTTGCGGCAGCTCCGGCAACCAGAACATTGATGCCGGATACTTCCTTCAGATCCATGCCATAGGTATTGACGATGGTACGGATTGTTCTGCTTTCTTCATATACCAGATCCGTCACCTGGAAGATTCTTTCATCAAAAGCGAGGATTTTCTTTTCCGTTTCGCCAAGCAGTGCGCGGATGACATCGGCATTTGCGGACACCGGTATCTGCTTGTCTTCCTGTTTGATTTCTTCCGGCTTCCTCAGATCTGCTTTTTCTTCATTGGAAATCATCTGCGCCTGCTGTTTCATGGACGCAATAACATCTTCCATCTGATCATCCGAAGTATCTTCACTGGACGCGTTAACCATTTTGGAATCAATCACGCCGCGGAACGCAGTTCCGAGAACATGCGAAGTCACATAGGAATCCAGTTCCCCTTCAAACCATGTGAAGCTTCTTTCTTCATTCAGCAGCTGATAGATTTCAAAGCTTTCAAATCCTGCTTCTTTTGCGCAGGCAAACCATCTGTTTTTATCCATTGGACGTACCTCCGACTGTAATCGATGAGACAAGGATTGCCGGCTGGCCGACATCGGTCGGAATCGAACCGCTGGCGGAACCGCACATGCCCTGGGAACGGCTGAGATTGGAACATACCTTTTCGATATTCATGAGAATCTCGCTGCCGCTGCCGATGAGCGCAGCTCCTTTGACCGGAACGGTGATCTTTCCGTTTTCAATCAGATAGCCTTCCATGACCGAGAAGTTAAATTCGCCGGTCTGCGGATTGACGCTGCCGCCGCCCATTCTCTTTGCATAAAGACCTTTTTCAATTCCTTCAAACAGTTCTTCAAAAGAAGAATTGCCTTCGGTGATAAAGGTATTTGACATTCTGGATGTCGGTTCATACTGATAGGACTGTCTGCGTGATGAGCCGGTCGGTTCCATCTTCATTCTTCTCGCATTCAAAGTATCGATCATATAGGAAGTGAGAATGCCGTCTTTGATCAGCTGTCTTCTCTGCTGGAAATTGCCTTCATCATCGATATTCTGGGATCCCCATGCATTCACAATGGTTCCGTCATCCACGGCGCTGACACACGTGTTTGCGATCTTTGTACCGAGTTTGCCGGCAAAGACGGACTGGTTTCTGGCAACTGAAGTCGCTTCCAGCGCATGGCCGCATGCCTCATGGAAAATGACGCCGCCGAATCCGTTATCGATTACAACCGGCATTTTTCCGGACGGGCAGTCGATGGCGTTCAGATTGACCAGCGCGGTGCGGGCTGCTTCCCTGCCGATTTCTTCGGGTACCGTTGTTTCATAGAATTCCAGTCCCATGCCGGCACCGGGTCCATAGAAGCCGCTCTGCATCTTATCGCCTTCCTGCGCATAGGCATTGGCACGGATTCTGGTACGTACGCGGGTATCGGAAATCAGACGGCCGGTGCTGTTGGAAATCTGTACATTCTGTCTGACATTGAGCAGAGAGGACTGCACTTTGACAATCTTTTCACTCACTGCTCTTGCGCCGTCATCCACACGTTTGAGAAGCTGTGTTCTTTCTTCCTGGCTGACATCATCAAACTGAATTCTGACCGGATGGCGGTTTTCATAATCCACGCGTGTCAGGATGACTTGCGGACCTTCGTCCTTCTTTCCTGCCGCTTCGCGCAGATCATCGATCAGCTTCATCATGGAATCATGATCGGTTTCATTGGTATATCCGTAAACCGAATGCACTCCGGTATACAGACGGATGCCGGCACCGCGGCGGACGGTACGGCTTGCTTTTTCCGCTCTGCCGTTGAGCATGGAGATTTCTTCGCTGACCTGATCTTCTTCAAAGATCTCGGCGAAATCGCAGCCGCTCTTCATACAGAGGGACAGATATGTTTCAAGAACATTCTTTTCGAGCATACATAATTCCTTTCTGATTATCAAAAAAGAAGGAACCTTTTCAGGTACCTTCTTCTTCGTGAACTCGTGTTGATTAACGATCTTCCTTGATACGGGCGTTCTTAGCAGAAAGTCCCTTGAGGTATGTGAGCTTAGCTCTTCTGACCTTACCGCGTCTGACTACTTCGATCTTGTCAATGATCGGGCTGTGAACAGGGAATGTTCTCTGAACACCGACACCGCCGGAAATCTTACGGACTGTGAAGCTCGCGCCGATTCCGCCGTTGGAACGGTCAACGCAGACACCTTCGAAAATCTGAATACGGGACTTTTCACCTTCTCTGATTCTTACATGAACCTTGAGTGTGTCACCGGATTTGAATTCGGGGATGTCATTCCGCATCTGCTCTTTTGTGATCTTGTCTACCAAACTTAAATTCATCTTTTTTCTCCTTATATCGAATGATCATCTGCTCTTAGTCTCAGAACCGGCCAGCGGAACAGTGATGCGCATACGCGCTCGTATATGATAGCACATACATTCATTCATGAGCAACAGAAAAAAGAATGAAGTGACGATGTTTTACGGAAGAATCCACTCGCTTTTCAGCTGCTTCCCTTCTCTTACAACACGGATTGCGTGAGCGCACACATCAACCTGTGTGCATAAATCAAAATCGCGGCGCGGGAAGATATGAGCCTGGGATGGATCGAAGAATTTCTTTCCTTCCGTATAGCGCAGATCATCCGCCTGCTTTGCGATATCTTCAATCGGTTCTTCCAGCAGAAGCGATTTCAGATATTCAGCGCAGAGAACATCCTCCTCCGTATCTCTGACACCGTTCCAGCCCATTGCGATCAGTGAGACATGCGACGGGTTTCTTCGTTTGATATATTCGGCTGTTGCGGAAGCGTTGTTCAGTGCGCCGGTCAGGATTTCATCCGCATTTGTGACTGCGGTCAGTCCCTGCACACCGGCACTGGTTGTATGAATCAGGATTCTTCCGCTCAGATCGATTGATTCAAATTCACTCGGCGCGTTGCCGAAATCAAATCCTTCGATTTTGATGCCATTGCGTTCGCCGGCAATCAGCCAGTCCGGATGCAGATCCCTTAACGCAAACGCTTCTTCCACTTCCTTGACGGAATAGATGGCATTGACGCCTGCTTCAAATGCCCTGCACTGCAGGGAAAATGCGCGGAATACATCAATCACGACACATATTCCGTATGCTTTGGATGCACCTTCAAGAAGATGATGAATGGTGATCTGTTCTTCTTTCAGTTTCATAGTCTTAAAGATCCCGGTCGGTCACAATGCCGTAAACCATCGGCTTTCTGCCTGTATTGGTGTCTTCGATATCAATCGCTTCCAGAATGAGCGCGATCACTTCATTGAGTCGTCTGTCATCATTGACATACAGTGTGCATAACGGCTGATTCATGGAGACATGATCGCCGCATCTGACTTTCATGACAAGGCCGACTGCCGGATCGACCGGATCGCCTTTCTTTTCTCTGCCGGCACCCAGCATCTGGGCAGCATTGCCGATTTTTTCTGCTTCCATCGCTGAAACATATCCGGCTTTCGTGCTTCTGACTTCAATCTTCTGCTTTACCTGACAGAGCTCATTGATTTTCACAGGATCGATATACGAGCTATCTCCGCCCTGCAGTTCCACCATTCTCTTTAATCTGGCAAGACCTTTTCCTGAATCGATTGCCGCTTTCAGAGAGCTTCTTGCGTCTGTTTCGTTTTCGGCAAGTCCGGCAAGCATCAGCATCTGCACGCCCAGCAGCATGCACACTTCATAAAGCGGATCGGTTTCCGGAATCTGTCCGCTCAGCAGCTCAATCGCTTCTTTTAATTCCAAAGCATTGCCCACTGCCATGCCCAGCGGCTGATTCATATCCGTGACTACCGCACGGACTTTGCGGCCTGTCAGTGTACCGATCGACACCATTGTCTTTGCCAGTTCGAATGATTCTTCAAGTGTGCGCATGAAAGCGCCGCTGCCGGTTTTGACATCAAGTACAATCGCGTCCGCGCCGGAAGCGAGTTTTTTGGACATGATGGAGCTGGCAATCAAAGGAATCGAACATACTGTGGCAGTCACATCGCGCAGCGCATACATCATTTTGTCTGCCGGCACAAGATTTCCAGACTGGCCAATGACGGCAACGCCGTTTTCTTCGACAATGCGGATGAAATCCTCCATCGTCTGCTCAACTTTCAGGCCGGGCACCGATTCCAGCTTATCCAGCGTTCCGCCCGTATGGCCAAGACCCCTGCCGCTCATTTTTGCGACCGTACCGCCGCAGGCTGCCACAAGCGGCGCGACAACAAGCGTAGTTGTATCGCCGACACCGCCGGTGCTGTGCTTGTCAAGCTTGACACCCTTCAGCATCGAAAGATCGGCAATATCGCCGCTGTGCATCATGATCATAGTCAGGGCAGCTGTTTCTCCCGGTGTCATGCCGTTCAAACGCACTGCCATCATAAAAGCGCTCATCTGATAATCCGGTATATCCCCGGCCACAAAGCCGCTAATCAGAAAACGGATTTCTTCTTCAGACAGTTCAAGGCCGTCTGCTTTTTTTTCAATCAGGTCTACTGTTCTCATAATGATCCTCAAATCCAACTGTTTCTATAAGAAAAGTATGACACTTCCGGTAAGATTTTTAAAGGCAGTTAATGCAGATACGGAATCTGTTTCATCCATGAAATCGTTAATTCATGCGTGGTTCTACTGCGGTTTGTGATATTATTGTCATGTCACATAACGGAGGTATTTATGATTATCAAAAGAAGAACTGCCGATGAAAACAAAATTGTCTGCTTTTTCGCGGCCGGTCCTGCAATTCAGGGTGAAAACGCTGTCAAATGGCTGTTTGATCTGAGCCGCTCCGGTCTGTTGGAAGCGGACCAGTTCGGTTTCCTGGATCTCGACAATGACGATACAACAGGCACAGCCAGCGTCTGCATGCCTGCAGACTGCGCACTTTCCGATCTGATGGAAAACTATACAGGAAACGACACTGCTACGATTTACCTTGTCGGCACATATAAAGAATCGCCGGTTGCTGTAGGAATGGATTACCGCACCAATGAAATCTATCTTGCCGCAAAGCCTGACGCAAAAGAAATCGCAGCTGAAATCGCTGAAAAGCTCTGATTCCAATCAAACACGGATATCCCATTCCGTGTTTTTTTATGCACGCACCGTGCTTCTTGCCTGACTCAGCGCCTTTTCCGCAACCGCGATCGCAAGTTTTGTATAAAGCAGTGCGGCTTCGCTTCTGCGCATATCGGAAAGCTTTGCACACTCTTCCGTATTGCAATGGCGTACATAGCAGTTCATCACGCTGACCCACTGATCCGCGGAATAACGGTTTTCCGGACTTCTGTACTGTTCCCTTACATAATCGATCATCGCCGATCTCATCAGTTCTGTTTTCATTGACACTCCTCACCTTCCTTACGCTTCTGATTCTAGTCCGGCATTACAATCCCAATGTACATGGCTGTGTACAGCGCAAAAGAAAATACCGGAACGCGTCCGGTATCGGTTTTCAGAACAGGAATGCCCATGCCACGGCAATGATCAATGCCGGCAGCATATTTGCGACTTTGAATTTTATATCTGTGAGCAGATTGACGCCGACACAGAAGATCAGCACCGATCCTGTCAGAGAAAGATTGGCGACCGCTGCCACGCTCATTAACGGCTCGGCAAGTCTTGCAAGCAATGTGACGGACCCCTGCAGAATGAAGACTGGAACGGCTGAGAAGACTGCCCCTTTTCCCATTGACGCGGCCATGACCATGATAATGACAAAGTCGAGCACCGCTTTCATTGCCAGCGTTTCATAATTGCCGCTGATCCCATCCTGGATCGAGCCGACAATTGCCATTGCGCCGATGCATACTGTCAATGAAGCAGTGACAAACGCATTGACGAATGCGGCATCCTTCGCGTTTCCGGTTTTCTTCTTCAGCCATTCGCCGAAGCGGACAAAATGTCCGTCGATATCCAGGAATTCTCCGATCAGTGCACCGATGGTCAGAGAAAGGATCATCATCATGGAGCCTTCCATGGAAACGGAATCCCCTTCCAGATGGATCATATTGCCGATGACGCCGGAGATTCCGATGAAGACAACCGCAACCCCGTTTGCCTGATTCAGAATCAGCCGGTAATTGTCCTTCAGCCGGCTGCCGGAAAGAAGTCCCAGAATCCCGCCGGCGATGATTGCGCCGGTATTGATCAATGTGCCAAGTCCTGTCATAGATACCTCGCTGTTACCTGAGGTATTTTACATGCATCCTCCCTTTACTTCAACGGATTACATCATGCAGAGATAATTCATCATCACAATCAGATGGCAGAATGAACCTGCCAATACAAAGCAATGGAAAATCTCATGGCACCCGAATACTTTCGAAGTGATGAATTTCGGCTTGACTGCATAGAAGACAGCTCCGATTGAATATAATATTCCGCCTGCTGCCAGCCACGCAATCGCACCTGTGCCAAGCGAAGAAACAAGTGCCGGCATCGCAAAGATGCAGATCCATCCCATGACTGTATAAATAACGGAAGATACCCATTTCGGGCATGTCACCCAGCAGAATTTGAAAATCATGCCGGCAAGCGCGCATCCCCAGATCACCCCCAGCAGCAAAGGTCCGCATGTATTGCGCAGTCCGACCATGCAGATCGGTGTATAGCTGCCTGCAATCAGCACAAAGATGCTCATATGATCGGTCTTTTTCAGGATCATGTTTGCCTGATCGGAAATATTGAAGGCATGGTAGGAAAAACTTGCGCCGTAAAGAAGAATCATGCTGAGCATGAATACGGCATAGGAAAACAGAGAAAGCAGATCTGCGCCGTATAAAGCAGCGCGTATAAGAAGTACCGGCATTGCGACAATTGCGCCAGCAAAGCCCCATAAATGTGTCAGGGCACTCCATTTGTCTTTGAGTCTGAAGCGGAAAACCGGCTCATCTGTATGCATGTTTTCCGGGATATATAAAGCTGTCATCATCCACCTCCGGATATCATTCATCTCTTGATCGGTTATTTATTATCCGATTACAGTATTATATTATCGGTTTTTTATTAACCTGTCAACGGTTGTTAATATAAAGATTTGACGATATCCGTTATCTGCAATAAGATAGAGTTATGACAGATAACAAATCCATGACAGAAGCGCTCAGAGGCTTCAGAATGCCGTCCTATGAACAGATTCCGGATGTCGGTCTGTATCTGGATCAGGTATCCAAATTCATCAACAGCTTTCTCATCGATTTTCCGGAAATGAACGTCACCCCTTCCATGATTTCCAACTACGCCAAGCAGAAGCTGATCGACCGCGTCAATAAAAAAACCTATACGCGTGTACAGATTGCGGCACTGATCATGATCGTGCTTTCCAAGACGGTGATCTCGATTGAGCATGTACGGATGATGCTGGAAGAACTGAGAGATCAGGATGACACACTGAAAGACGCCTATACACAGTTTGCGGAATGCTTATGCGAAGTGCTGCAGGCACTCAGTGAAAATGAGATGTATCATGCCGGGGAAGCTTTGGATGATACGGCAAAAATGATGCGCAATACCGTCATTGCCATTGCCCATAAGATGTATCTCGAACGTTATTTTGAATCTAGAGCAGCTGAACCAAAGGAGAACTGAACAGGTTCTCTTTTTCTTTCGGAAAGCAGAAAAAAACCTTCGGGTTTTCCGAAGGCTTTGTGATTAACGGAGTTTCTTTCCGCAATGGATGCAGTAGCGCATTTCCGGATCCGGTACCGGTGTTCCGCAGTCCGGGCAGAAGTTGAGTCTTGGAGCTTCTTTGGGAAGTTCATTCAGAATCTGAGTTTCTTCAATCAGAGGCTGCGGCTGTTCTCCTGCAGGAAGTTCAGCAGGGATCACTGTTTCTTCCGGTACAGTTTCCGCAATTGGTTCTTCCGGAAGTTCAGCAGTTTCTGCAGGGATCTCTTCTGCAGGAAGTTCAGCTTCTTCCGGTTCATTGAACGGCATGGAGCGGCTGATTTCCGCAGATTCTGTTTCTTCCGGTTCCAGTGTCAGCGTGATCGGTTCTGCAGTTTCAGGCTGTGCAGTTTCTTCTTCAGCCGTTTCTGAAACAGCTTCTTCCGGCTCTTCCTTCTTTGCGAACTGCTGCATGGATTCTTCCGTATCCTTCAGCATCTGATCCAGTTCATCCGGTTCATCTGCAGCAGGTTCTTCATGGACAGTGGTTTCAAATACCGGCGGCAGAGGTTCTGATTCTGTTTCTGCTGCGGGTGCTTCCGTCTGATATACATCTGTCGTTTCTTCCGGTTCATCCGCATTCATAAAGACGGAAGCAGGTGTCTCAGACTGCACGTCTGTATCTTTCTGTACAGTTTCCTGTGTGCTGTCTTCCGGCAGATTGCTTTCATCATCTTCATACGGTTCCTGATAAGCGGATGACGCATGGAACAGACTTCTGCGCTTTGCATAATAAATGATATTCAGAATCGTATAGACAGCAGCCAGTACCATAGCGACAATCAACAGGACTTTCAGTCCTGTAATCATCGCCGGTGACAGCTGAACCGGTCTTCCGTAGCTGTCCGTAATATACTGCTGGAAGCGGTAGATTTCACCGCGGTTGATGCCGTATTCCCAGATCACATAAACCGCTGCCCCTGCCTTTGCAAGGCGGAGCAGAAGCTCCGCGATCCAGCATTTCCAGCTGTAGCTTTTCCATCTGAGCGAGCCGGTCCATGTCAGCACAAGCATCGCGAATGAGAATATTGTCAACGCAAGCAGCGCGACAACAGGCCAGAAATACGGACCGAGTTGGAACACATCGGTTCCAAGTATCTGCAGAATCCGCCGCAGCGAATCATCTGTCCAGGAAAGCTTCAGTCCGAAGATATCGCTGAAATAGGAAATCAGGGTATACCCCATCGCCAGGATTCCCACAGGCCATCCGATAAACTGAAGGAAACGGTGCCATTTCAGTTTTGTTTTTTTGTTTTCTGCGGTCATACATATCCTCCCGTTACGGTTCCATTATACTGCGATTCAGGTTGCAGGAAGAAAAAATGACGGTTTCCCGTCATTCTTCCGCTTCATATTTTTTTAAGATTTTCGCTTCTTCCGCGGTCAGCTCATGTTTTTCAAACAGATCCGGGCGGACTTCCTTTGTCAGCAGAAGCGACTGCAGAATGCGCCATTCGCGGATTTTCGCGTGATTGCCGGAAAGCAGAACATCGGGAACCTTTACCCCGTCATATTCTGCCGGATGGGTATACTGCGGATATTCAAGCAGTCCGTTTTCATGCGATTCCTCATCGGCGCTGCCCTCGGTGATGGAACCTTTGAGCAGACGGATTACGGAATCCATGATCACCATGCTTGCAAGCTCCCCGCCGGTTAAAACATAATCGCCGATTGATACCAGTTCATCCGCATGGGCATTGATTCTTGCGTCCATGCCTTCATAATGGCCGCAGATCAGAATCAGATGTTCCTTCTGCGCAAGCTCTCTTGCCTTTGCCTGGCTGTAGGGTTTTCCGGCCGGACTCATGATCATCGTATAGGAACTGTCCGTCTTCACGCTGTTCAAAGCGTCAAGCACAGGCTGGCATTTCATCACCATGCCGCTTCCGCCGCCGAAGGGCGTATCGTCCACATGGCGGTAATTGCCCGGCGCAAAGTCGCGGATCTGGACAAATTCCACTTCCGCAAGTCCTCTTGCAAGTGCCCTGCCGACAATGGATGTATGAAGAAAGTTTTCATACATTTCAGGAAATAATGTCAGTACGGTAATTTTCATAAAAGACCTTCCACCATGTGAATGATGATTTTCCCTTCTTCCATCTGCACTTCCTTTACAAAGGCTCTGACATAGGGAATCAATACATCATTTCCTTCTTCCCTCTCCACTCTCAGAAAGGTATTGGCGCCAAGCGTATCCTCTACCGCGCTGACTTTTCCGATCCGGTTTCCTTCTTCATCAAAGACTTCCAGTCCTTCAAGATCCGAACGGTAGTATTCCCCTTTTTTCAGCACCTGACGGGAATCCTTATCAATATAGACTTCGCATTCCTTGTACTGTTCGACAAGATTGATGTCCTGATGATCCGCAAAGGATACCAGCGAGAAGCCTTTGTGCCTGCGGAAGGAAGCTGTGACAAAAGGAAGATACTGATCCTGATACAGGATGTATACTGTATTTCCTTTTGCGTAGCGCTTTTCATCAAAATCGGAATAGCTCTGGATTTTCAGTTCTCCTCTGATTCCGAATGTATTGACAATCCTGCCGATGCAGATGTATTCCATAATCATTTCCTTTCAAGAAAAAGGATGCGTTTGACTGCATCCTAGATCTGTTCGAATTTAATCGTAACCTTTTTGTCTTCCGCATGGGAAGCTACAGACATCACCTGGCGCAGGGCGGAAGCCATAGAGCCCTTCCTGCCGATCAGGCGTGCGATGTCATCGTTATCCGCATATACATGAAGAACAACTTCTCTGTCATTCAGGCTGGGCATCACGCGGACATCAAGATTGTCTTTGTTCTCAACCATCGGCTTGCAGAGGTCGAGAAGAACCTTATCAAGCTCTGCCATGAGAAATTAAGCCTTCTTTTTTGCAGCGGCTTTGGCATCGTGGAACTGCTTCATAACGCCCTGCTTGGACAGGATGTTACGGACAGTGTCGGACGGCTGAGCGCCGTTGCTGAGCCACTTCAGTGCCTTTTCTGCGTCAACTTCAACAGTTTCAGGTTCTGTTGTCGGGTTGATCCAGCCGATTGTTTCGATCTCACGGCCGTCTCTGCGTACACGTGCGTCGATTGCGACGATACGATATCTGGGAGCCTTCTTAGCACCCATTCTCTTCAGACGAAGTTTAACTGCCATCTTAAGTTTCCTCCTTGTTTCAGCACGGTTGATTATAGCACAGCGAATAAAGGTGTCAAGTAAAAAACCTTGACACCTTTACAAAAATCAGAATCTGTACTTTTTGCCTTTCTGCATCGCCTGAATCTGCTTCATCTGCTGCTGCAGCTTCGGATCATTTGCCGCATTCTGCATATCATCCATCATCTTTTCCAGGGATTCCTCATTCAGACTGCCGCTTCTGGAAAGAGCACCGAGCTGATCCATCTGCTTCTTCACTTTGGCAAACTGGTTGATGAGCTTATTGACATCATTGACTGATGTACCGCTTCCGGCTGCGATTCTCTTCTTCATCGTTCCTCTGAGCTTTTCAGGATGCGCTCTTTCATACGGCGTCATCGACTGGATAATCGCCTTGGTATGCTTCATCGCGTCGCCTGCTTTTGCTTCATCGACAAGGCCCGCATACTGGTTCATGCCCGGCAGCATCTTCATGATGCCGCTGAGAGGTCCGAGTTTCTGAATCTGTTCGAACTGCCTGAGCATGTCATCCATCGTAAACTGGCCGTTGAGCATGCGCTCCGCCATCTTCTCGGTTTCCTCGAGGTCCATCTTTTCCTGGGCCCGCTCAACAAGCGAAACGATATCGCCCATGCCGAGGATTCTGTCGGCCATACGGTCGGGATGGAAGACGCCCATGTCATCGATCTTTTCGCCTTCACCGACAAACTTGACAGGTACGCCGGTGATCTTCTTGACGGAAAGAACGCCGCCTCCTCTGGAATCGCCGTCAAACTTGGTAACGACAAGACCTGTCAGAGGAAGAGCTTCATGGAATGCCTGGGCAACATTGACAATGTCCTGACCGGTCATTGCGTCAACGGTCAGCAGGATTTCATCCGGTTCAACATTGACATTGATGATCCGCAGTTCATCCATCAGTTCCTCGTCGATATGCAGACGGCCGGCTGTATCGATGATCACGGTGTCATAGCCGTTTTCACCGGCATAGATCATACCGCGGCCGACGGTTTCCTTCGCGCTCTTTTCCGGGCCGAGGGTAAAGACGTCAACGCCGACTTCCTGACCGAGTGTCTGCAGCTGTTCAATCGCCGCCGGACGGATGACGTCCGCCGCGATCATGAGCACTTTGCGGTTATTCTTCTCTTTGAAGATTTTGGCGATCTTGGCAGCCGATGTTGTTTTACCGGTACCCTGAAGACCGACCATCATGATCGTTGTGATGCCTTCCTCTTTGAAATTGATTCCGGCTTCTTCCGTACCTAACAGTTCAATGATCTGATCATGAACAATCTTGACCAGCTGCTGTCCGGGTTCAACCGAACTCAGAACATCTTCGCCTCTTGCCTTTTCCCTGATATCTTCCAGGAACTGTTTGACAATCCTGTAGTTTACATCCGCTTCAAGAAGTGCCAGACGGACTTCCCTCAGCATGTCCTCCATATTCGCGTCTGTCAATGTGCCTTTGCCGGCGACATTGCGCATTGCCTTATTCAGTCTTTCACTCAATGAATCAAAAGCCATATTCTCACCTCGCTGAATACTGCTATTCTACCATAGTGAGATCGGCTGTTGTCAGTGATTTGCAGCAGCGGACGGTTCCGCAATGTAAGAAAGCTTCTCTCCGATCAGCTTCAGCGTTTTGATTCCGCCGATCTTCGCCGGTTCAATGCGTCCTTTTACTGCGACAACGCTGCCTGCTGTCAGAGCACTGCGGCATTCGTCGGCCAGACCCTTCCAGATTCTGACTTCGTAAGTATCCGTTCCGATGGTTCTGTTCTCATTTCTGAACGGAGCTTCCGCTTCGAGCTGAAGAATGCATTCAGGTGCGCCGTCTCTGCGGTCCACGATCACGCATCCGATGGGTCTGCCGACGATTACAAATGATGTTATCATTTTCAGATTTACCTCCTGTGGGCTATATTCTGTTTCAATTTCTCCGTTCTTTCAAAACGGCCAATCTGCGTGCGGCGCAGAAAAAAGCAGATATGCCTAAGGCAAATCTGCTTTAATTGAACATTCATCTTCAAATTCAGCTGATATGAAGAATTTTTTTCAGCTTTCTCTGAAACCTCATATGTCTCTGCGCTTTCGCAAGGTCTCTCTGCCATTTGCAGACAGGTCCGCAGCCGCTGCAGTCGCCGGAGCAGGAATCCAGACCGTTTTCCAGAAGATAGCGCACACAGATATATACAAGCAGCACAATGACTGCCAATGTTACAAGACTTCCAAGATTCATTGTTTTATCCTCCTGCGCCCTAATCATAATAAATATGATCATAATGTCAATTAGTTTACACTAACATCAGCTTTTTTGAAAACCCGGGCATTGACTGTCCGGGTTTCTTCATCTGCATTAAGCGTCGATTGTGGAGATCTTCAGTGTGATTTCTTCGAGGACATCGAGCAGCGCTCTGACTGTATCGAGGGATGTGAAGATCGTGACATTGTTTTCGACTGCAAGCATACGGATATGCGCGCCGTCATTTGCTTCATCGGCAGACTGGATCTTTCTTGTGTTGATCACATAGGTGATATGGCCCTGACGGATTGCGTTCGGGATATCTTCCGGATCATCGCTGATCTTTTTGCGCACATGGGTGCGGATGCCGTTCTTCTTCAGGAATTCAGCAGTGCCGGAAGTTGCTTCGATATTGAAGCCGAGATCATAGAAGCGTCTGATCAGAGGCAGTGCTTCTTCCTTGTCGTCATCGGCGATTGTCGCAAAGACAGTGCCGTAGTTTTTCGTGCTGATGCCGGAAGCCTGCAGCGCTTTGTAAAGCGCGCGGTTGAGATGATCGTCATAGCCGATCGCTTCACCGGTTGACTTCATTTCCGGCGAGAGATATGCGTCAAGTCCCTTGATCTTGGAGAATGAGAAGACCGGAACCTTGACATAGTAGCGCTTCTTTTCATCCGGATAGAGATCGAAGTAGCCCTGCTCCTTCAGGCTCTTGCCGAGAATGACTTCCGTCGCGATATCCGCGAGCGGATAGCCGGTTGCCTTGGAAAGGAACGGTACGGTTCTTGAAGAGCGGGGATTGACTTCGATGACATAGACATTTTCATTTTTATCAACGATGAACTGAATGTTGTAAATGCCGACAATGCCGATGCCAAGACCAAGCTTCTTTGTATACTGCAGGATAATTCCTTTTACTTTGTTGGAAATGGAGAATGCCGGATAGACGGAGATCGAGTCGCCGGAATGGATGCCGGTACGCTCTCCCAGTTCCATGATACCCGGGATAAATACATCTCTGCCATCGCAGATCGCATCGACTTCGACTTCCTTGCCGCCGATATATTTATCGACGAGAACCGGTTTTTCTTCATCGATTTCAACTGCTGTTTTCAGATAGTGGCGCAGCTGTTCCTCATTGCCGACAATCTGCATGGCACGTCCGCCGAGAACAAACGAAGGACGTACAAGAACCGGGTAGCCGATTTCTGCGGCAGCTCTGATGCCGTCTTCAATCTTTGTGACCGCGTGTCCGGTCGGCTGGGGAATGCCGAGTTCCTTCAGCACCTTTTCAAAGCTGTCTCTGTTTTCAGCTCTTTCAATCGCTTCAACGCTGGTGCCGATGATTTTGACGCCGCGCTTCATGATCGGTTCCGCCAGGTTGATCGCGGTCTGTCCGCCGAGCGAAGCAATGACGCCTTCCGGCTGTTCGAACAGAACGATATTCATGACATCTTCCGGTGTCAGCGGTTCAAAGTACAGCTTGTCAGCTGTTGTATAGTCAGTGGAAACTGTTTCCGGGTTGGAGTTGATGATGATTTCCTCATACCCTGCCTTGCCGATGGTCTGTACCGCATGGACGGTTGAATAGTCGAATTCGACACCCTGGCCGATACGGATCGGACCGGCACCGAGTACGACAATCTTCTTTTTGTCGGAAAGACGGGATTCGTTTTCTCCTGTATAGGAGGAGTAGTGATAAGCGATATACTTGCCGGAATGCAGGGTATCAACCATGCGGAATACCGGGAAGAGATTGTTTTCTTTTCTCATATTGAAGACGGAAATCTCATCTGTATTCCAGAGCTTTGCGATATAGGCGTCGCAGAAGCCCATCTTCTTGGCTTCTTTGAGCACTTCGAAGGATTCCTTGTTTGCGGCAAGCTTTCTTTCCATTTCAACAATCGAGCGGATCGAGTTGAGGAAGAGGTCGGTGATCATGGTGATCTCATGGATCTTTTCAACCGGTACATCCCTTCTTAACAGTTCTGTGACCGCAAAGATATTGTCAAAGCGGAATTCGGAAACATACTGCAGCAGTTCTTCCGTGCTGAAGGAATCAAACTTTGCGGAATAGAGATGATTGACGCCTGTTTCGAGCGAACGGACGCTCTTCAGCATGCACTCTTCAAGATTTGAACCGATGCCCATGACTTCGCCGGTCGCCTTCATCTGGGTGCCGAGCTGGTTCGGTGTGTTCGGGAACTTGTCAAACGGGAAGCGCGGGAATTTGGCAACGATATAATCAAGGCTGGGTTCCTTGTCCGCGGTTGTGCCTGCGACTTCAATATCTTCCAGTGCCATGCCCATCGCGATCTTAGCGCTGACGCGGGCAATCGGATAGCCGGAAGCCTTGGAGGCAAGCGCGGAGGATCTGGAAACACGCGGATTGACTTCAATCAGGTAGTATTCGCTGGTTTCCGGATGCAGAGCGAACTGGACATTGCAGCCGCCTTCGATCTTCAGCTCACGGATGATGCGGATCGCACTGTCGTTGAGCATTTTGAGATCATGGTCATTGAGGGAAAGGATCGGCGCGACAACGATCGAGTCGCCGGTATGCACGCCGACCGGGTCGACGTTTTCCATGCCGCAGATCGTGATTGTCTTGTCGTTGGAGTCACGCATGACTTCAAATTCGATTTCCTTGTAGCCCTTGACGCTCTTTTCAATCAGAACCTGATGAACCGGGGAAAGCTGGAACGCGTTGACGCCGATTTCAATCA